>JALVOR010000200.1 GCA_027026295.1 Anaerolineales bacterium
GGCAAAGCCCTGGCACCCAAGGCGATTGAATTCGTGCCCGACTTGCCCAAGACCCGCAACGCCAAGGTGATGCGCCGCATCGTCCGCGCCGCCTACATCGGCGAGCCCGTGGGCGACACCAGCGCCTTGGTCAACCCCGAGGCCGTGGAAGCCATTCAGGCGCTGCGGAAATAAACCACAGATTACGCAGATTTCGCCGATGATTTCTGCGTAATCTGTGTAATCTGCGGTTTTCCTTTTCCCAAATCCCTTAATTCCCCAATCCCTCAATCCCTTAATCCCATGCCTTCCTACCCCTCCCTCAACCCTCACCCGCGCATCCTGCTGGGGCCCGGCCCCAGTATGGTGCATCCGCGCGTGCTGAGCGCGCTGGCCATGCCCCTCGTCGGGCACCTCGACCCCGACTTCCTCGCCATCATGAACGACGTCCAGGAACTCCTGCGCTACGCCTTCCAGACCGAGAACCGCGTCACCATCCCGGTTTCCGGCACGGGCAGCGCGGGCATGGAAGCCTCGCTGTGCAACTTCATCGAGCCCGGCGACGCGGTGCTCATTGCCATCAACGGCTACTTCGGCATGCGCCTGGCCGACATGGCTTCCCGCTACGGCGCGGAAGTGGACACCTTAGAGCGCCCGTGGGGCGAGGTGTTCGACCCCGACGAAATCAAGATGGCGCTGCGGCGGCGGAAGTACAAACTACTCGCCCTGGTCCATGCGGAAACCTCCACCGGCGCGCTGCAGCCCCATATCCGGGAAATCGCCGCCGCGGCCCACGAGCACGGCGCGCTGCTGGTGCTGGATACGGTTTCCTCGTTGGGCGGCGTGCCGGTGGAAATCGACGCCTGGGGCGTGGACGTCGCCTACAGTGGCACCCAGAAATGCCTTTCCGTGCCGCCCGGCCTTGCGCCGCTGACGGTTTCCGAGCGCGCCCTCGCGGTGCTGCATTCCCGCAGCACGCCGGTGGCGAATTGGTATCTTGACCTTTCACTGGTGGAAAAATACTGGGGCAGCGAGCGCACCTACCACCACACCGCGCCCATCAGCATGAACTACGCCTTGCGGGAGGGCCTGCGCCTGGTGGCCGAAGAAGGGCTGGACGCCCGCTTCCGCCGCCACCGCGAGAACGCGGTACTGCTGTGGGAAGGCCTGCAGGCGATGGGCATCGAAATGTTCGTACCTGCGGAACACCGCCTGCCCACTCTCACCACCCCGTTGGTGCCCGAGGGTGTGGACGAAGCGGAAGTGCGTCGCCGCCTGCTGAACGAGTACAACATCGAAATCGCGGGCGGCTTTGGCCCGCTGAAGGGGAAAATCTGGCGCATCGGCCTGATGGGCTTCAGCAGCCGCCGTGAAAACGTGGCGCTGCTGCTGGCGGCGCTGAAGGAGATTTTGGCTTCCTGAGAAGTTTTGCCCACACACGCCCTGAGCGGAGGGCTGAGCGCAGCGAAGCCCGTAGTCGAAGGGCGTTGATATGGTTTTGGGAAGATATGGCCAGCGTCCTGAGCGGAGCACCCGCAGGGTGCGAAGTCGAAGGACGCTTCCCTAGCACCTTGGGTTGTGATTATGCCTTACGTGTACATTCTCCTTTGCGCGGATGGCAGTTACTACACCGGCGTCACAACCAATCTTGAGCGCCGTTTGCAGGAACATCAGGACGGCGTAGACCCTTACGCCTACACCTATACCCGTCGGCCTGTGAAACTGGTCTGGGCAGAGGAAGTCCCTACCTATGAAGATGCCCTCCGGTTGGAGCGCCAAATTAAAGGCTGGCGGCGGGCAAAGAAAGAGGCGCTGATTAGCGGCGATTTTGGGGCACTGCATCAATTGGTCGCCGAAGAGCGCCGTCGCCGCGAGCAGCGTAAGCGGAAGAATAGGGCAGTAAAGTAGCGTCCTGAGTGAACGCCGAAAAAGCGCGCTTCGACTGCGCTCCCGATGGTCGCTCCGCTCAGCGCGGCATGGGGTAGCGCCCTGGGGAGAGCGACCGCAGCACGGTAGCGGAAAAAGCGCGCTTCGACTGCGCTCTCGGTGGTCGCTCCGCTCAGCGCGAGGTAAGGCACGTCCTGAGCGGAGCACCGAAAGCGTGTGAATGGAAAAGCGCGCTTCGACTGCACGCCCGATGGCCGCTCCGCTCAGCGCGGCATGGGATAACGCCCTGAGTAGAGCGACCGCAGCACGGTAGCGGAAAAAGCGCACTTCGACTGCGCTCTCGGTGGTCGCTCCGCTCAGCGCGGCATGGGGTAGCGCCCTGGGGAGAGCGACCGCAGCACGGTGGTGGAAAAAGCGCGCTTCGACTGCGCTCCCGATGGTTGCTCCGTTCAGCGCGGCATGGGATAACGCCCTGAGTAGAGCGCCCGCAGCACGGTGGCGGAAAAAGCGCGCTTCGACTACGCTCCCGGTGGTCGCTCCGCTCAGCGCAAAGCAAGGCACGTCCTGAGCGGAGCGCCCGAAGGGCGCGAAGTCGAAGGGCGTGCCTTGCAGCCCCCCTGCACGCAAAACCCAACCCCACTTATGGCTAACTTGCACCGCTCCCCCAGCATTGTCATCGTCGGCGCGGGCATCGCCGGCGTGGCTACGGCCTACCACCTGGCCGTGAAAAGGGGCGTGCGCGATGTGCTGCTGGTGGACTCGCGCCCGCCCCTTTCGCTGACCAGCGACAAATCCACCGAAGCCTACCGCAACTGGTGGCCCGGCCCCGATGGCGCGATGGTCGGGCTGATGAACCGCAGCATTGACCTGCTGGAAGCCCTCGCCGACGCGCACGGCAACCGCTTTCTGCTCAACCGCCGCGGCTACCTGTTCCTCACCGCCGAAGGCGCGCGGGTGGAAGCCTGGCGGCAGGCCGCGGCGGCAGCCGAAGCCTTTGGCGCCGGCCCCCTGCGGGAACACGCCACCCTCGAAACCTACCGCCCCGCGGCGGCCCGCGGCTTCCACGGCCAGCCCGACGGCGCAGACCTGCTCCTGGACGACGCGGCGCGCCTCGCCTTCCCCTATGTCAGCCCGCGGGCGGTGGCCGCGCTGCACGTCCGCCGGGCGGGATGGCTGAGCGCGCACACCTACGGCACCCTGCTGCTGGAAGAAGCCCGCGCCCGCGGCGTGCGCTTCGTGCAAGCGCGCTACACGGGCGCAGCCGTGCGCCGCGGGCGGGTGGAAGCGGTTTCCCTGAGCACCGGCGAGCGGGTGCCTACGGCCGCGTTGGTGCTTGCCGTCGGGCCCTTCTTACGGGAAAGCGCGGCAGCCTTGGGCGTGGATTTGCCCGTGGTGTACGAGCGGCACCTGAAAGTGGCCTTCGACGACCGGCTGGAAGCCGTGCCCCGGGACGCGCCCCTGCTCATCTGGAGCGACCCCCAGCGCCTGCCGTGGAGCGCCGATGAGCGCGCCGCCTTAGCCGCCGACCTCGAGGCCGCCTTCCTGCTGGACGAATTCCCCGGCGGGGTGCACACCCGCCCCGAGGGGGAAGGCGGCAGCCGCATGGTCATCGGCCTGTGGGAATACAACGCCCTGCCGCTGGCAACCGCCCGCTTCCCCGTGCCCGACGACCCGTTTTACCCTGAAGTGGTGCTGCGCGGCCTGAGCACCATGCTGCCTGCCCTGCGGCCTTACCTGCAGCGCCTGCCTCGCCCCGTGGTGGACGGCGGCTACTATGTCAAAATGCCCGACAACCGCCCGGTGGTGGGGCCGTTGGCCGTGGAAGGCGCGTACGTGGTCGGTGCGCTTTCGGGCTTCGGCATCATGGGCTCCCAGGGCGCGGCCGACCTGCTGGCCGCCCACCTCACCGGCGAACCCCTGCCGCCCTGCGCCGCGGCCTTCCGTCCCGAACGCTGGGCCGAGGCCGCCTACCGCCAGCAGTGGGAAGCCGCCGCGGGCGAGGGGTGGGCGTTGTGAAAAGGGACTATAATTGAGCGCCAGCCCCTTGGGTTTGTTCGATATGACCGCAGTGCGTAAGGGCGTGTTCCCGCCGAGGGGTTGACGTGCAGCCCTGAAGGGGGGAGCCGAAAAGCGACCATTACAGCCCTCGCGCGGTTTCCATGCTTGCAACATTCGTTACCCTCGCATACAATAGAGGAAATCCGCACTATCTTTATGGGCGTGTGCAATGGTCAAACTGAAACAGTGGTTGGCAACCCGGTTCCCCCGGCAGCCCCTGCGTGAGGAATCTTCGGTGTGGGGGGTGTCGCAGGTTTTCCCGTGGATGACTTTTGTGTATATTCTTTTGGTAGTGATGGCGCTGTTTGTGCTGCCGTTGCTTCTGCGCGCTTGGATGCGAGCGCCTTTCAGTGGGGCTTTGGTGGAATATACCCGTGTGGTGGGGGCTGTGAGCGAGCCACGTTACGCAGCCGATTCGCCTGACACTTTGCGGGTGGATGATGTCGTCACGGCGGTGGATGGCAAGCCCGTTCAAAATGGCCCGGATTTTCAGCAGGCATTGCATGTTCACCGTTTTGGGGATGAAGTTGTCATTACGGTGCTGCACCGTTCCGGCGAAATGGGGGAGGCACGGGTTATCTTGCGCCCGTTCTCACTCCATGAGCAGTGGTATTTCTTTTACATCCTTTACATTATGGGGTTGCTGTTTGCTTTTATAGGGGTGTGGGTTTTTCTCTTCCGTCGTTACGATAGCGTGGGGCGGGCGTTTGCGACATTTGCGGTTTCCATGGCGTTCAGCCTTGCAGGGGTGCTGGATGTTTGGGGAACGTATCGTCTGATTCCCCTTTGGCTGCTCAGCGTGGGCATGGGCGGCGCGGGGTTGTATAACCTTGCCGTGCTCTTCCCGCGCCCGGCACGTCTGGTTCGGAAGCGGCCTGTGCTTTTGGGCGCAGCCCATGTCGCAATGGCCTTGCTGGTAGGCTATGCTTGGGTTCGGATGTACGATACGGCTCACCCGTGGGGGTACATTTATGTCCGCCAGGTGCTTTACATTTTTGTGGCGGCCATGGCACTGTTGTTGTTGGGCCGGTTGGCTTATATCCGCTTGCGCTCGGAATTCCCCATTGCGCGGGCGCAGGCGGCGTTCATTTTGAGCAGTTTTGCGGTGGGTTTTGGCCCGCTGATTGTGTGGATGCTGTTGCCGCTGTTTGGGGCAGAGGCGCATTTTTCGCTGGCCTTTCTTGCGCCCACGGTGCTTTTCCCCATGGGTGTGGCTTATGCTTTGCTCCGCTATCGGGTGATCAGCACGGATGTCTTTGCCCGGCGGGGGATGATGTATGCCACCATGGCGGTGCTGATTGCCGCAGGTTATGCTCTGGTAGTGTCGGGGGTTTCGCTGGCGGTGGGCACGCAGGTGCGACCGCACAACCCTTATTTGCTGGGTGGGTTGGCTTTCCTCGTTGCTTTGTTGTTCCAGCCGCTGCGCCGATGGTTGCAGGCGTATGTTGACCGGGTTTTTGCCCGTACCCAGCAGGTGTATGACCAGCGTCTGGAGGCTTTCGGGCAGGCGTTGGTGGAGTCTTCCCGCGTGGCGTCGGTCATTACTTTGGCGCGGGAAACCATTGCGGAAGTCCTTGCACCGCACCCACTGCACATTTTCGTGTTCGACCCCACCAGCAGCCGTTACCGCGCCCAACCAGGGGAAGACGGCGCACCCACGGCGGAAATTTCCTTTGCCGAGCACGCCGAGTTGCCGCTGTTCCTCGAGGAACGGGGCGGCGCTTATTACCTTGATATGGACAATCTCCCCAGTCGGCTGCAGTCTTCCGCGGCGAGGCTGCTGGCGTTGCGGGCAGTGCTGTATGTGCCGCTGCCGGGGCGCGAGCGTTTGAATGGCTTTCTGGCATTGGGCCCTCGCCCTGCGCAACTTTATGGCAGCCGCGAGGTCGATTTTCTGGAAAGCATGGCGCGGCAACTGGCGCTGGCTATCGAGCGCGCCCAGACGGTGTTTGACCTTGAGCGGCGCGTGGAAGAACTGAATACCCTTGCCCGTGTGGCGCAGGGTGTGAATATTACTTTGGTGTTCGATGACCTGCTGGAACTGCTCTACGCCCAGGCAACCCGCCTCGTACCGGCGTATTACTTCCGGGTGCTGTTGTGGGATGCGGATGCCGGCAAATTGCGCTATGCTTTTGTGGTCAACGGCGAAGACCGCATAAGCGAGGTGGAAGGCAAGCCCCTGGCAGAAGACAAGCCGTTGGCGTGGGATGTTTTCAAGACCCAGCAGGCTGTGCGGTTTGATGACTACGTGGAAGCCTGCCGTCGCCGGGGAGGGATTCCCCAAATGAAAGGCGCCCTGGCGTGGATGGGGGTACCGTTGAACGCGGGCGGCGACACCATTGGTGTGATGGTGATGGCGCACACTTCCACCGAAGTGCTCTACACGAACGAGCAGATGCGGCTGCTGCACGCCATTGCCGACCTGGCAGCCGGCGCCATTGTGAAAGCCCGCCTGCTGGAGGAAAGCCGCCAGCGCGCTGCCCAGTTGGCGGCCCTGAACCAGATTACCCGTCAGTTGTCTTCCACCCTTGATCTCCCGGCGCTGCTGGAGCAGATTCTCTCCAGCGCTGTCAAACTGCTCTCGGCTGAGGCGGGCACCCTGTTTTTGGTCGACGAATCCACCGATGAACTGGTGTTCAGCGTGGTCGAGGGCCCGGTCGAGCAAGGGCTGGTAGGCAAGCGTTTGCCGCCCGGAAGCGGTCTGGTCGGGCGGGCGATTCGCGAACACCAGCCGGTGCTGGTGCCCGATGTGCGGCAGGAAGAAAACTGGGACAGGTCTGTTGACGAAACCACCGGCTTCGAGACCCGCTCGGTGCTGGTCGTGCCGATGATTGCGCAAGGCAAAGCCATTGGCGCTATTGAGATTATCAACAAGACCCACGGCGGCAGTTTCAGCAACGACGATGAACAGTTGCTGCTGGCATTCGCCGGGCAGGCGGCTGTGGCAATTCAGAACGCCCGTCTCTATACCATGACCGACCAGGCGTTGGCGGCCCGCGTAGAAGAACTTTCGGTGTTGCAGCGCATCGACCGCGAACTCAACACCAGCCTGGACGTGCGCCGCGCCATGCAGGTTACCCTGGAATGGGCGACCCGCCGCACCGGCGCGCTGGCCGGCCTTGTGGGGTTGTGGCAGGAAGATTCCCTCAACATCATCGCCGACCAGGGCTATCTGGGCGGTGAACTGGGTGTTTACCGCAGCACGGGTGTTCCCTTGAAACACTATCCCGGCATGTGGCAGGCGGTGGAAACCCGCCAGCCGCAACGCATCCTCGCGGGCGACGAAGCAGCGCGTTTCTTGCACAGCGAAGCGCAGGCGCAGATGGTCGTGCCCATTGAGCGGAAAGACCGCGTGATTGGCCTGCTGGTGTTGGAGGGCGCCGGCTCTGAAATGTACAGCGAAGAGGCTGTGCGCTTCCTCGTGCGTCTGGCAGACCACGCCGCGATTGCTGTTACCAACGCCCAGTTGTATGCCGAAGTGCAACGCGCCAACCAGACCAAGAGCGATTTCGTCTCCTTCGTGGCGCACGAACTGAAGACGCCGATGACTTCTATCCGCGGCTATGCCGACCTGCTTGCCAAAGGCGCTGTAGGCCCCATCAATGAGCACCAGGCGCAGTTTCTTGAGGTCATCCGCGCCAATGTGGAACGCATGACGCGGCTGGTTTCCGACCTGAGCGACATTTCCCGCATTGAGGCGGGCAAACTGGAACTGGACTTCCGCAAGGTGGACTTCCACGATGTGGTGGACGAGGTGGTGAGTTCCCTTCGGCAGCAGGTCGAGAGCAAGAAACAGACTTTGGAAGTGCACGTGCCCGACGAATTGCCGCCGGTGTGGGGCGACCGCGTGCGCCTGGCGCAGGTGCTAACCAACTTGGTGAGCAATGCTTACAAATACACGCCGGAAGGTGGCCGCATCGAAATCTGGGTGGAGCACGCCCCCAACGAATGGCAGCCCGATGGCCCTCCCGAGGTGCTGCATGTTATGGTGAGGGACAATGGCTTGGGCATGAGCAGGGAAGATCAGCAAAAGATTTTCCAGAAGTTCTTCCGCTCAGAAGACCGTCAGGCGCGCGAAGCGCCGGGTACCGGCTTGGGTTTGCATATTACCAAGAACCTGATCGAACTGCACGGTGGCCGCATCTGGTTCGAATCGGCTTTGGGCGAGGGCACCACATTCCACTTTACCGTGCCGACGGCAGAAAAATAACGAGCCACAAGCGAGGTTGAGATGTTGCAAGTCGTGAGCAAGTATGGCGTGGGAAGTCTGGGACGCGAGTTGAGCGTGCAATTGGCCCACCGCGCAATGAAGCGCCTGGATACTGAACCGGTGGCTGCGTTTTTGTGGGCAACGCCGGAATACAACCTGGTGGAATCCGTCAACACCCTGCGGGTGCTGCTGGGCGATGTAGCGGTGTGGGGCGGCACGGTGCGGCGCTTGTGGAATGTGCAGGGGAAGCCTTCTCACGGCATGGTGCTCACGGTGCTGAACGGCGAAGGTATCGGTTTCCGCGGCGAACATTTCCCCCGCCAGCCTGCAGCCAGCAATTTTCTGGAAGCCATCGGCAGCGAAAACGGTGACGGTTACATGCTTGTTGCCATGGAAGCCATGCAGCCGCGCCTTCACCGCTGGGTAGACCTGCTTGCCAAAAGCCAGCGCCCGGTGGTTGGCGGGTTGATCGGCGGGCGCTTGCAGGCGGGACGCCCCACCTTGGTGGGCGGGCGCACTGCAGGCGAAGGCGGTACGGCAGTGTTGACAATGGACGGTGTGCGCGTGGGTGTGGGCAAAGGCACAGGATGGCGTTCCAGCGGCTTGTGGACCACCGTTACGGAGAGCCGCGGCGAGTGGGTGCGCGCCCTCGACGGCGAGCCGGCTTCCAAAGTCATGGAAAAGATCTTTGGGCAGCCCGCCCGTCGGTGGCCTTATGCCCCCTTGCGGGAATTCGTGCGGCTCTATCCCCTTGGCTTGCGCGGCGACGACGGCGAATGGGATATCCGCGCCCCCCTGCACGTCGAGGCCGATGGCAGTTTGCGGATGACCCTGCCTGTACCCCGCAATGTGCGGGCGTATTGGATGGTCGGCGATATGGGTGACGCCATTGAGCAGACCGAAGAGGCTGTCGTGACGGCCATGCGGGCGCTCAAAGGCCGTTCCCCCGCGCTGGTGATGGTGTTCATCGACTGGTCGTGGTATTACCTTTTTACCTCCCACGAGGACTTGATGTTCCGCAGCGTGCGGCGGCTTGTGGGTTCCGACACGCCCATTGTGGGGATTTACACCTATGGGCAGTTTTTTGCTTCACCGGAGGCCATGCCCAGCCGTTTGCTTCACAACCACGTTGTCGTTGCCGCATTGGCGGAATCGTAACCTCAAAACCCTATGCGAACAACGGATTTCGATTACGAACTCCCGGCGGCGCTCATTGCCCAGGAACCCGTCGAGCCGCGCGACAGCGCCCGCCTGATGGTGCTGAACCGCGCCACGGGCGAAATAACCCACACCGTGTTTCGGGAAATCGGGAATTTTTTGCGCCCCGGTGACCTGTTGGTGGCGAATCGGACGCGCGTCATCCCGGCGCGGCTGTTTGCCCGCAAAACCACCGGCGGCAGGGTGGAAATCCTGCTCCTGCGGCGGGAAGCCCCGGCGACGTGGCAGGCGCTGGTGCGCGGACGCGGCCTGACGGCGGGCAAGCGCCTGGTGTTGGAAAACGGCCTGGAGGCCGAAATCATCGCGGTGCTCGATGGGCCTTTGCGCCGCATCCGTTTTTCTCACCCCCTGGACGATTCCCTCGCCCGCCTCGGGCAGGTGCCGCTGCCGCCCTACATCCACCGCCCGCTGGAAGACCCGGAGCGCTACCAGACGATTTTCGCCCGCGAGGCAGGTTCGGCGGCTGCCCCGACCGCCGGGCTGCACTTTACCGAGTGCCTGCTGGAAGCACTGCAAAGGCAGGGCGTCGGTTTTGCCACGGTGACGCTACACGTCGGGCTGGACACCTTTGCCCCCGTGAAGGAAGACGACCCGCGGGAGCACAAAATTCACACCGAATGGTGCGAAGTGAGCCCCGAAGCGGCGGCAGCCATCAACCGCGCGCGGGCAGCGGGCGGGCGCATCGTGGCGGTGGGCACCACCAGCGTGCGCACGCTGGAAACCGCGGCGCGACACGCCCGGCGGGGTGAGGCGGTTTCCCCGTGGGCGGGCGACACCGACCTCTTCATCCTGCCCGGCTTCCGGTTTCGCGTGGTGGACGCGATGGTAACGAACTTCCACCTGCCCAAATCCACACTGCTGATGCTGGTGAGCGCCTTTGCGGGGCGGGAGCGCATTTTGGGGGCTTACGAAATTGCCAGGCAGGAAGGCTACCGCTTTTTCTCGTTTGGCGATGCCATGCTGATTTTGTAGGTGGGGGGTAAAAATTATGCAACTATTCAGCCTCAAAGAGGAACTACGGGTTACGCAGACAGGAAACCACACCGAGAACACAGAAATGCACCTTAGAACTGTTGTGGGGTGGGGCGCTGTCTTGCCCTACTTGGCGCTCTAAAATCCGCGTCCATCCGTAGTCATCCGCGGGCTGTTTTCCAAAGGCTGAACAGTTACCGAATTATCATCGTTTTCTCATAGAGTTGCTTTGGGAAAATGGTATACTTTCGCTCTGGAAAAAATTCACAAGTGGGTGCGCGGGGAAGTTTCCTCCCACCGTTCTCGAGGAGCGAAGAGATGATGCAAGATCGCTTGGAAGAAATCAACAGGTTGATGGCGCAATTGTTGCAAGAGTATCCGGAGGAGACGCGCGCCTTTATGGGGTTCATGAAGGCTTCGCAAGGCGGCCCCGCGCTGAGCGCCAAGCACAAGGAATTGATCAACGTGGCGCTTTCCATTGCTGCGCGCTGCGGCTGGTGCATTGCGTTGCATGTGCGCGGTGCGCTGGATGCTGGCGCTACGCGTGACGAAATCATGGAGGCTGCCTTCCAGGCGGTATTGATGAACGGCGGCCCGGCACTGATGCACCTGACCCCGGTGGTGCAGGCTTTGGATGAGTTTGGCGCATAGCCTGCGGTGAATTCCCATGCTTTTTACTGCGCGGTCAAGAGGCCGCGCTTTTTTTGTGGGGGATGAGTGGCGAAGGGGTGACATTGTTTTTACTTTGGTGGCGTGGCGAAAAACATTTGGATTTTTGTGTGGAAGGGGCTTGACAAGGGGCATGTTTGAGGCTAAAATAGTGTAAGAAATACACTAAGTGCGAACTACCCCTTTTTGTGAGGAGTGTAAATCATGTTTGGTATCCGTTATATCAAAGTAGGCCCTACCCAGTATGTCATTCATCATCAAAATGGCAAAGTGCGACACGCAGGAGCGGGTTTGGCTTTTTTCTACTACCGGCCAAGTTCTACACTTTCCGTCGTTCCTGTGGCGACCGCTGATGTTCCCTTTGTCTTCAACGTCATCACGCAGGATTTCCAGCCCCTTTCCGTGCAGGGGCAGGTGACTTACCGCATTGTCGAGCCGGAGAGGCTTGCACAACTTTTCGATTTTACCGTCGTTGACGCCCCTGATCGTTATGCAACGGAAGACCCCGAGAAATTGCCCCAACGGCTGATTAACCTTGTGCAGGTGGCAGTGCGGGCAGAAGTTCAGCGGCTTCCGTTGCGCGACGCCGTGCGTTTGCCTGAGACAATCTCTGAGAAGGCACTGGCAGCATTGGCAGAAAGCCGCGCGCTCAAGGATCTTGGCATTGAGATTTTGACACTCGTGCTGGTTGCTTTGAAGCCCACACCCGAAACTGCTCGCGCGTTGGAGGCTGAAGCAAGAGAGGCTATTTTACAACAGGCCGATGAAGCCATTTATGAGCGCCGGAATGCAGCCGTGGAGCAGGAACGGCGCATCAAAGAAAATGAACTGAACACCGACCTGGCAGTTGTGGCCAAGAAGCGCAACATCCGTGAAGCAGAAGCCGAAGCCGACCTGGCCATTGCACAACTCAAGCAGAAAATCAAGGAAACAGAAATTGAAGGGAGGGTAAGTGTGGAGCGCAAACGCCGGGCATTGGTAGAAGCACAAACGGATAACATTCGGGCCCGAGCAGACGCGGAGGCTTATGCTGTGGCTGCCGTTCTCAAGCCCCTTCAGGCGCTGGATGAAAAAACGGCGCAATTGCTGGCGCTTCAGTCGGCAGAACCTCGGAAAATGGTATCGTTGGCTTTTAAACAGTTGGCTGAAAACGCTGAAAAAATCGGGCGACTCAACATCACGCCGAACCTGCTCCAGGATCTGATGGATGAAAAGTAACGGATAGAGTCTCCCTGTGAGGAAAGCAGATGTATGAAAAAATCGTGCTGGTGACTCGTAAAACACGCCTGGAGGGCCTCATCGAACGGTTCAACACCCGCGCCCAGGCCAGATTTTACGTCGAACACAGCGGTAGCGATTTCGACTATTTCCAAAACGAGCATGACCGCTATTACAGGGCATTGCGCCGGCTGCAGAAGGGCTTGAAACCTCTTGCCCGTTTGCAGGTGATTGAGCGTGAATTTTTGCCGACCTTCCTGTTTGCCAAAACAGACCTGGTGGTGACCATCGGCATCGATGGGCTGGTAGTGAACACGGCCAAATATCTCTCCGGGCAGCCGCTCATTGCTGTGAACCCGGATCCTGAGCACATTGACGGAGTGTTGCTGCCGTTTACGGTGGAAGAAGGGATTGTTGCTGTCAGGCAGGCATTGGAAGGTCGGCTCCGTCTCCGAACCTTGCCTTTGGCAGAAGCCCGATTCAACGATGGCCAGCGTTTGCTGGCATTCAACGATATTTTTGTTGGGCGCCGCGACCATCGTTCTGCCCGCTATCGCATCGAATTTGAGGGGAAGGCAGAGCGTCATTCATCCAGCGGGGTCATTGTGTCCACAGGGGCAGGTTCCACAGGATGGTTGAGCAGTTTGTTCAATATGGCAAATGGGATGAGCCAATATTTTGGCAAAGGGTGTCAGATCGAGCCGCCGACGTTGAAACCCGTTGACCGGAAACTGTTTTTTGTAGTGCGGGAGCCTTTTATCAGCAAAACATCAGCGGCTGGTTTGGTATGTGGAAAAATCACCCCTTCCACCCCTCTGATACTGGAATCAACAATGCCTGAAGGAGGAGCGGTTTTCAGCGACGGTGTGCTGGATGATTTCATCGAGTTCAATGTGGGGCATGTGGTGAAGATAGGATTGGCTTCACAAGGCGTGCGCCTGGCTTTTTGATGACGCCGATTTGTGAAACGCGGGTATTTTTCTGCACAACCTGTGGCTTCTCTGAGGAAAAACGGCCGGATTTCCCCACATGCTGCCATTGGAGGCCAAGTTGATTGCCCGCTTTTGTTTTTTTACGCCGCCACCAGCCCCCGCACCTGATACGGTGCCAGAGAAACAGCCGGCGGATGCAGTATTTCGCCTGTGAGCAGGTCGCGCCACGGCGCGAGCGGGAAGCCTTCCTGCACGGGCAGGTGCAGGGTGATGGGTTCGGCGCGCACGGAGACCAGCGCCAGCAGCGCCTCGCGGCCTTCGCCGCGACGGATGGCGAACACGCCCGGATGCAGTTCCAGCACTTCTTGCGCAGCCTGTGGGTGGAAAGCGGGATGGCTGCGGCGCATGTCCAACAGGCGGCGGTAAGCGGCAAGGATGCGCGCCGCGCGGCTTTCCGGGTTGGCGAGTTGGGCTTCCAGGTTGGGGAAGGTGAATTTTTCACGGTTCAGCGCCCGCGGCTGACCGCGCTCGCGAAGGCATGCTTCGCAGTTGCGCGAGCCGAAAAGCGAGTGCACGTAAATGCCCGGCACGCCCGCCAAAGCCAGCATAATCGCCTGCGAGGCCATGAAGCGGGCGGTGT
>JALVOR010000201.1:0-4062 GCA_027026295.1 Anaerolineales bacterium
GGCGGTGCTCACCGAAACCGAGCGCGAGATGGGCGTGGCGGTGTGCGATATCGGCGGCGGCACCACCGACCTGGCCGTTTACATCAACGGCGACGTGTGGCACACCGCGGTCATTCCGGTGGGCGGCAACCATGTGACCCGCGATTTGGGCTACCTGTTCCACCTGCCGCTGGAACGCGCCGAGGAAATCAAACTACGTTACGGCCACACCAGCCCGGCGGCGGTTTCCGCCGAAGAGATGATTTCCGTGCGTTCGTTTGGCGATCAGGAAACCGTGCAGGTCAACCGCCAGGAAATGGCGGAGGTCATCGAAGCCCGTGTGCGGGAAATCATGGAGATGATTCGCCACGAATTGCATCGCTCGGGCTACGACGGTTTGCTGCCCGCGGGCGTGGTTTTTACCGGCGGCAGCACGCAGTTGAAGGGCTTTTTGAACATTGCCCGCGAGGAATTGGGCTTGCCGGCGCGCATTGCCAAGCCCGACCGGATTTCGGGCATGGTCGACCGTTTGCAAAGCCCGGCTTTTGCTACCAGCGTTGGGCTGCTGTATTGGGCGCAATTGCTGCAAACTGCGGTGATGGTTACCGAAGAGAGCGCCCCGCGCCGCAGCCGTGAACATCGTGATTGGTGGGAGCGTTTGAAGGTTTTTGTCCGTTCCCTTTTGCCGTAAAGCAAGTGCAGGCAAGCAAGTTTTTCGCCCCACAGTTCGTTTCGAGGAGGTTTGTCATGCTTCAAAATTCTGTTCTCCCCATGGAAGGCGAGTCCTTCGCCCGTATCAAGGTTGTGGGTGTGGGCGGCGGCGGCGGGAATGCCGTCAATCGGATGATTGATGAGCAGGTACAGGGCATCGAGTTCATCGCGGTGAACACCGACGCCCAGGCGCTGCTGCTTTCCAAAGCCCCCACCCGGGTGCACATCGGCTCGAAGTTGACCCGCGGGCTGGGTGCTGGCGGCGACCCTGAAATGGGGCGCAAGGCTGCCGAGGAATCGCAGGAAGACCTTTATCAGGTGCTCGACGGTGCTGATATGGTGTTCATCACCGCCGGGATGGGCGGCGGCACGGGCACCGGCGCTGCACCCATCGTGGCGAAGGTTGCCAAAGATGTCGGTGCGCTCACCATTGGCGTGGTCACCCGCCCGTTTTCCTTTGAAGGCTCGCGCCGCATGAAAGCCGCCGAGGTGGGCATTGCGTCCCTCAAAGAGCAGGTCGATACCCTCATTGTAATTCCCAACGACCGCCTGCTGCAAATTGTGGACAAGAAAGCCGGTTTGCAAGATGCCTTCAAGGTGGCCGATGACGTCTTGCGCCAGGGCATTCAGGGCATTTCGGAACTCATCACCGTGCCCGGCCTGATCAACCTGGACTTCGCCGACGTGCGCGCCATCATGTCGGAAGGCGGCGCGGCGCTCATGGCGGTGGGGCAGGCTTCCGGTGAAGACCGCGCCCGCCTGGCTGCCGAAGAGGCAATTTCTAGCCAACTGCTCGACATCACCATCGACGGTGCCCGCGGCATCCTCTTCAACATCACTGGTGGCCCCGATTTGACCCTCTTCGAGGTCAATCAGGCGGCGGCCATCATCAAGGAAGCCGCTCACCCCGATGTGAACCTGATCTTCGGCGCGGTCATCGACCCCGAAATGGGCGACAAGGTACGCGTGACGGTCATTGCCACGGGTTTTGATTATTCGGGCATGCCCCGCTCTCTGAGCCGGACGACCTCGGCCTCCGTGCAGCGCCCGACGCGCACGGCGACTGGTGTGCCCGAACCCCGCCAGCAGGCCGATTTCGCTCCCCGCACGTTCGATACCGACGACCTTGACATCCCGACCTTTGTGCGGAAACGTCTGAAGCAGTCGCAGCGGCGGTAGCCTCCATATTGGTTGTTTCGCGTTGACATTGACACCGGGCACGGCGTAACGCCTGTTGATGGGCGGTAGCCGTTGTCGGTCCTCCTCCTGACGCGGCTGGGGATGGCGTTTGCCATGCCCCCGCTCTGCCGTGCCGGGTGTTGGTGGGGCGTTTGTCGAAGGGGCGCTCATTCTTGAGGGCGCCCCTTCGGCGCGGCAGCAGCCTTGCTACCCAACACTGGGCATCGAACATTGCCCCCGACCACCAACCACCGAGCCACGTCTTCGGGTATAATGCTTGTATGCCGACGCCTGATTACCTCGCCATAGGGCATGTCAGCCGTGATCTTGTGCCTGACGGCCCTCGCCTGGGCGGCAGTGTGGTCTATGCTGCGCTCACGGCGCGGGCGCTGGGGCTGCGTCCGGCGGTGGTAACAGCCCACGACGACCGCTGCAACCTGGGCGAACTGGCTGAATTGCCGCGGGTGTGCGTGGCTTCTGAGGAAACCACCACTTTTGCATTGCAGGAAACCGCCGAAGGGCGGCGTTTGCACTTGCTGGCGCGGGCGGCATTGCTGGAACACACCCATGTGCCCGAGGCGTGGCGGCGGCCCGGCATCGTGCATATTGCCCCCATTGCCGACGAAACGCCGCCAGAAACGATTGCCGCGTTTTCCGGGCGTTTCGTGGGTGTCACCCCGCAGGGCTGGCTGCGGGCGTGGGGCGAGGACGGCGTGGTGCAGCCGGTGTGGAAGCCGCACCTTGCCGATGCCCTCGCCAAGGCCGACGCGGTGGTGCTCAGCAGCGAGGATTTGGGCGGCGACGAGCGTCGTGTTGCCGAACTGGCTGCACGCCTGCCGGTGCTGGTGGTCACCCGCGGGGCAGAAGGCGCCAGCCTGTATTGGCGGGGCGAGGTGCGGCATTTCCCCGCTGCGCCTGTGCACGTGGATGAGACCACCGGCGCAGGTGATATTTTCGCCGCAGCCTTTTTCATTCGCCTTTACCACACTGGCGACCCGCGGGAAGCCGCCCGCTTTGCCGTGGCCTTGGCGTCGGCTTCCGCGCAGCGGGCGGGGCTGGCAAGCGTGCCTACGCCGGCAGATGTGCGCCATGCCTTGCGCTCATAGCGGCAACCATCCTACTGCAATTACAGCCCGCGGATGAACGCAGATAATTGCGGATGAGTGCGAATTTTTGGGGCGCCAAGGGTACCGAGATGACGCCAAGGTCGCCAAGCACCGGCAGTAAGTGTGGTGTTTTTCAGCGTTTTTCGCCCAATCTGTGCGAATCTGTGAAATCGGTGGATATTTCCTTTGGCAGGGCTGAACAGATACGAAGTTGAAATCTTTGACCCACCCGGAGTTCCCATGTCGCGAATCTACACTTTGGTCAACCAGAAAGGTGGCGTAGGCAAAACCACCACGGCCATCAACCTGGGGGCGTATCTGGCATATTACGGCCAGCGGGTGCTGCTGGTGGATCTGGACCCCCAGGCCAATGCCACTTCCAGTTTGGGCGTGGACAAGCACCACATTCGCGGTGGCACGTATGATGTCCTGTTGGGGGCTTCCCCGGCGGCGCCACTGATTTTACACAACCCGCGCCTCAAACTTTCGCTGCTGCCTGCTTCCCCGGCGCTGGCGGGCGCCGAGGTGGAACTGGTGAACGAACTGGGGCGGGAAACCCGCCTGCGCCGTGCCCTCGAACCTGTGGCCAACCGCTACGATTACATCCTCATCGACTGCCCGCCTTCCCTGGGGCTGCTCACCATCAACGGCCTGGTGGCAGCGCGGGATGGCGTGCTGATTCCGGTGCAGTGCGAATATCTGGCGTTGGAAGGCTTAGGGCTGCTCACCCAAACCTTAGAAAAGGTGCGCGCGGCGCTTTTCCCTGAACTGGCGGTGCGCGGGGTGGTGCTCACCATGTTCGACGGGCGCACCAACCTGGCGGGTGACGTGGTGGCCGAGGTGCAGAAGCACTTCCCCGACAAGGTATTTCAAAGCGTGGTGCCTCGCAGCGTGCGGCTGGCCGAAGCGCCTTCCTACGGCGTGCCGGTTTCCGCCTATGCGCCCCAGTCGCGCGGCGCGCTGGCTTACAAGGCCCTGGCGCGCGAACTGCTGGAAGGCGACGGCGTGCAGGTGCCCGCGCCCGTGGCGGCGGATGCCGAGGCTGAGGACAGTTTTCGAGAGGGTGATTGATGGTGAAAAAGCGAGG
>JALVOR010000201.1:4072-4740 GCA_027026295.1 Anaerolineales bacterium
GGGCTGGATGCGCTGATTCCGGGCGGGGGCAGCCCGACGGCGAATGAAGGCGTGCTTTTGCTGCCGGTGGATGACATTCGCCCGAACCCCCGCCAGCCGCGCAGCCACTTTTCCCCCGAGGCGCTGGAAGAACTGGCGGCTTCGATTCGCGAGCACGGCGTGATTCAGCCCCTGGTGGTGGCCGATGCCCCCGACGGGGGCGGCTATGTGCTCATTGCGGGCGAGCGGCGCCTGCAGGCGGCCAAACTCGCCGGGCTGGCGCGTGTGCCCGCAGTGGTGCGGGAAGCCAGCGAGCAGCAATTGCTGGAACTGGCGCTCATTGAAAACATCCAGCGCGCCGACCTCAACCCGCTGGAAACCGCTGAAGCCTATCGCCAGTTGAGCGAGGAATTTGGCCTTTCCCATGACGAAATTGCCCGCCGGGTGGGCAAAAGCCGCGTGGCAGTGAGTAATACCCTGCGGCTGCTGAAACTGCCCCCGAAGGTGCAGGAAGCCCTGCTCGCGGGGCGCATCCGCGAAGGCCATGCGCGCGCCCTGCTGGGGCTGCCTTCCTCCGAGGCGCAAGAGGCCGCACTGGCGACGGTGGAGACTCGCGGGCTGACTGTGCGTCAGACCGAAGAACTGGTGCGCCGCCTGCAGGGGGAACGCCCCACCCCGCGCCCCAAACC
>JALVOR010000202.1:0-8532 GCA_027026295.1 Anaerolineales bacterium
ATAGCGTCGCCGTAGCGGGGGTAGGGAGAGATCAAGCCCCAAAAGTGATGCAGGGAGATTTGTCAGTCAACCAGGGATCCCGCCACAAAGGAGTGTAACGATGAGCGAGATTACCGTGAAAGAATTGATGGAGCGGATGCCCAAGGCTTTCCTGCCCGAAAAGGCCAAAGGCGTGGAAGCCGTAATCCAGTACCACCTCAGCGGCGAAGAGGGCGGCGACTGGATCATCACCATCAAAGACGGCCAGTGCACCGTGGAAGAGGGCGTGGCCGAAAACCCCACCCTCACCTTGGAAGCCGACGCGCAGGATTATAAAGACGTCATCCTCGGCAAACTGGACGGCATGGCCGCCTTCATGCAGGGCAAGTTGAAGTTGAAGGGCAACCTCAACTTAGCCATGAAGTTGACCAACTTCTTCAAACTGCGCTAATTTTTGCCCACCCGCCAACGAAACAGGACACAGCAATTGCTGTGTCCTCTTTTGTTGGTTGCCTTGGGCGGCTTTCCTGCACCGCCTGGAGAAACGGCCAGGAAAATCAGTGCTGTGCCAAACGAGCCAAACCGACGCCGAGAAGGTAAAGCAGTATCATCGGCGCCATAACCAGCAACATGTTTACCGGATCCACCGTGGGCGTAATGACGGCAGCGAGCACTGCAATGACGACCACCGCAACCCGCCAGTGGCGAATGAGGTGGTCGGCGCGCACCCAACCAATGGCCGCCAGCAGGTAAACAAGCAGAGGAAATTCAAAGGACAAACCCACCCAGAACAGCAATGAAGTTACGAAACGAATGTAGGAAGCCGGACGGGGCACGGTAGGGATACCCATGAAGTTGAGCAGGAAAGGTAAAGCCACCGGCAGCATGACGTAATAGGCAAAAGCCATACCGCCCACGAAGAAAAGCAACACCAGAGGCATGCCCGTCAGCCCCAAGATGCGGGCACGCGGCCGCAAAGCGGGGGCCACGTACAGGTAAAGTTCAAAGTAAATGTACGGCAAAGACAACGCAAACCCCGCCAGCAGAGATACCCGCATGAACACGATGAGCGGCTCGGTGACCTCGATGGCCTGAAGGTGGCGAATGCCGCCCATGGGCATCGCGAGGAAATCGAGCAAACGGGGGGTAAGGGCGAACGAAAGCGCTGTCATGAGCACCCAAAACGCAGTTGCTCGTAACAGGTGTTTTCGCAAAGCGTTGAGGTGCGGAAGCAAGGCGGCGGGATTCTGAAACGCTTCCTGTGCAGCATCGGACAGGGGCTGCTCTTCAGGTTCAGCATGCAAGGCTTCCTGCAATTGCTTCCGCTTGCGGTAAAGCCAACGCGCCACGCCCCGAACAGCCTTCCAGGGTAGCCAGATAGGAGCAAGAAGTACCTGCACAAGGAAGCGAAACACTCGACGGATGCTTTTCATGGGTTCCCTTCAGGGAAATCCGCTGACGGTTGCACCAGCAGCAGCGAGCAAGGCTTTGCAGCGTGTCAGGGCCGCGAAGGAACGTTGAGGGGAGCAAGATCAGCCCGAAACCAGGCGCTGACTTCTTCCCGGCCAAACCGCAAACCGCACCCGTGTGGTTTAGCCAGCAAGCCCCGCATTCGCGCGCACCGCTATTATAAAGCCTTTCGCCCCCACATGTCCTTGTCGCGCTCGCTGCTTCTCCTCTCCCAACAGGAACGGCGAAAAACGAACCAGGGGGCTTCCCACGACGTGGCAGCCATTGCATTTCGCATGCTCCCCTTGCCTGGCAGAGCGCCCGAAAAAAAGCCGCCTGATGGTACAATAACGCCATGTGGAATGACGCTTTGCGCCAATGGTTCGAACTCAATCGCCCTGTGGTGTTGTTCGTAAGCGGGCAGGTGTTCTTCGTGATGGGCATGGCAATTTTGCTCCAGACGCGGCGTTATTCCCGGCTGGCGCTGGCGCGCAGCATGCCGTGGCTGGCTGTCTTTGGCCTTTTGCACAGTTTTTATCATTGGGGGAGCCTGTTCATTCCCATCCACCAGCAACAAGCCCCCGAAAGCGCCGTCGCCATTCTGGAAGCCCTGCAACTCCTGCTACTGGCGGCTTCGTTTGCTGCACTCTTCCAGTTCGGCGTGCATCTGATGACCCCTCTGCCGCGGTGCTGGCAATGGCTGCGCTCGACCCCGCTCTTCCTGTTGATTTTGTGGCTGGCTGTGCCTTTCTACCTCGGTCTGGCACTGGGGCACGATGTCAAAAGTTGGCACTATGTTGCCGAAACCGCAGCGCGCTATTTCCTTGGCATTCCCGGCGCATTTGCTGCCGCCTGGGGGCTGCGCCGCCAGGCCAAACGGCGGCTGCTACCACTGGAATTCCCTGCGATCTACAACCTGCTCCGCCTTGCCGGGGCAGCACTGTTGGGCTATGTGGTGCTGGGCGGCCTGATCGTGCCGCCGGGCAACTTTTTCCCCGCCAGTGTGTTCAATACACAAACCGTGTGGCAGGCTTTTGGCATCCCCATCGAAGCCTTCCAGGCTGTGGACGGCTTGATTTTGGCCATTGCCGTCATTTTGGGACTGGATGTTTTCGAATTTGAAACCGAGCGCCTCATCGAGCGCATGGAACAGGCACAAGTCGTCGCCATCGAGCGGGAACGCATTGCCCGCGACCTGCACGACGGCGCCATTCAGCAGGTATATGCCGCCGGTCTGGTTGCCCAAACCCTGCGGCGCAAGGCTCAGGACCCCGAAATCGCTGCCGGGCTTGACCGATTGATGGAAGGCATCAACAGCGCGATCGCCGAACTGCGCCGCTTTCTTTCGGAACTCCACGAACAGGAAACCCTCCACCTTGTGCCCGCGCTGGAAGGGCTGGTGGACGAGGCACGCCGCATTTCCGGCACCGAGATTTACCTGGAAGCCACCGACGACGTGCCGCCCATGATGCCCGACATGACCACCCATGTCATTTCCTTCGCGCGGGAAGCCCTTTCCAACGCCATCCGCCACGCCCGCAGCCCCCTCATTGAAGTCCGCGCCGCCTACAACCCCAAAGCCCGCGAACTGCGCCTCGAAGTGGAAGACCACGGCATCGGCCTTCCCGACGAACCCGATGTGGGCTATGGCCTGCGCAACATGCAAGACCGGGCGCGCCTGCTGGGCGGCACGCTGCAACTGGAATCTGCCCGCGGCAAGGGCACGAAAGCCATCCTCACCGTGCCGCTGAAAAACGCCTCCCCACCACCCGGCTAACCCCCGAAACCCGGAAGGAGTAACACACATGCGCACGAGATTGCTACTGGTGGACGACCACGAAGTCGTACGCCTCGGCTTGCGCACTTTGCTGGAAGCCGAAGAAGATATGGAAGTCGTGGCTGAAGCAGGCAACGCCGAAGAAGCCATGGAAAAGGTGGAACAATACCACCCCGATGTGGTGATTATGGACGTGCGCTTGCCGGGCAAAAGCGGGCTAGAAACCTGCCGCCTGATTCGGCAGCGCCACCCAACAACCCAGGTGGTTATTCTGACCTCCTACCTGAGCGAGGAGTTCGTTTCCCACGCGTTGCAGGCCGGGGCAGCAGGGTATGTACTCAAAGAAGTCGGCGGCTCGGAACTCGTGCATGCCATTCGCCGCGCTCGCGAAGGGCACGTTGCCTTCGACCCCCACACCGCCAGCCAGATGGTCGCCCGGTTGCGCCGTCTGGAAGCCCACATCGAGGAATCCGCCTTCAAGGGGCTTTCCCGCCGTGAAATGGAAGTGCTGGCGCTGGTTTCCAAGGGGCGCAGCAACCGGGAAATCGCCCGCGCCCTTTACCTCAGCGAAGGCACAGTACGTAATTATGTCTCGGCAATTATGGAAAAGTTGGGTATGCGCAACCGCATCGAACTGGCGACCTACGCCGTGCAACACCACATTTCCGAGTGGATGCCGGATATTGATGACAATTGACCTGTAGGGCGGAATGGCGTCCCGCCTCACAAAGCCAAACAAAAAAAACAGGCTGCGAAAGCGCAGCCTGTTTTGCGTTTTGAGGAGAGCGGGGTGTTTACTTCACCGCCGCCATGGCTTTTTCGACAATGGCCTTGAAGGCTTCGGGATGACGTACGGCCAACTCGGCAAGCATCTTGCGGTTGACAGTGATGTCGGCAGCCTTCATCGCATGGATCAGGCGGCTGTAAGTAGTGCCGTTCAAGCGGGCAGCCGCATTGATGCGGGCGATCCACAAGCGGCGCAGGTCGCGCTTGCGGGTGCGGCGATCGCGATAGGCATACCAGAGGCTTTTCAGCATAGCCTCATTGGCACGGCGGAAGCGCCGCGAGCGGGCACCGTATTGCCCTTTGGTCAGTTTGAGAATTTTCTTGTGGCGTCGGCGACGCACAAAACCGGTTTTAACTCGCATTTTTACCTCCTGCGGTCCCCTGGGCGTCGGCGGAAACCGCCCGTTGCGTACACCCAGCAGCCGCAATCATTGGGGAATGGAACGATTAACTCGACTGTTTCTTCAGGTAAGGTGCCAGGCGGTGAACGCGCTTGATGATACCCTTACCTTCCACGGGCAGCATTTCGGTGAACAGGCGCTTGGTGCGCTTGGAAGTGTTGCGCCGCAGGTGGCTCTTGCCGCCTTTGGTACGCACCAGTTTGCCCGAGCCGGTCACGCGAAAACGCTTGCTCGTCGCCTTATGGGTCTTGATCTTGTACTTTCCTTTTCGCTGTTTGCGCGGCACGGTACTCTCTCCTCTTACGAAAATTTACAAGGGGCGCTTCCCTTGGAACTCACTTCTTCTTGGCAGGTGCCAGAATCATCAACATCGAACGGCCTTCCAGCGAAGGGGGCTTTTCCACCACCGCAATATCGGAAAGCATCTCGGCGACCTCTTTGAGGTCTTCCAGCGCAATCTCGGGGTAGGTGATTTCTCGCCCGCGGAACAACATGCGCACCCGCACTTTCATGCCTTTTTCCAGCCACTTGCGGGCGCTGCGCACCTTGAACTCACGATGGTGTTCGCTGGTCTTCGGGCGCAGCCGCAGTTCCTTGATTTCGACTTTCGCCTGCGACTTGCGAGCCTGGCGTTCTTTCTTTGCCCGCTCATACAGGAACTTGCCGAAATCCATCACCCGGCAGACAGGCGGCTTGGCGTTGGGCGCCACCTCGACCAGGTCCAGGTTGGCTTCCCGGGCAACACGCAGGGCTTCCGCGCGCGAGACCACGCCGATGTTCTCGCCGTTGGGGCCTACCAGGCGCACTTCAGGCGCGCGGATGGCCTCGTTGATTCTGTAGTCGCTTGCTTTGGCTATGGCCGTTCCTCCTGTAAACAAAAGACAAACAGCACCCGCGCGGTGCTGCAAGGCACTTACCGAGGGTGAAGCATACCATAACTCGGAAAAAGCGTCAACTTTTTGCGCCTTTTTCGAGAGCGCCCTTCCCCTCAAGCCGCTATCAGGCCGCTTCCCCTCCCAGTGGAAGAGGGGAGAAACGGCGACGCCACAAGCCAAGGTGAAGCGAGGACAACCAAACCTTGCTTCTGCAATATTTGCTTGCAGCCCACCTCTTTCAGCCTCCGATACGGCTTCACAACGCAGCCCGTCAGCCGCCGTTCATGATGGAAATCGAGACTGCGCCTTCGTCGGCAGCGACGATCGTAGTGTAAGTCTTCCCGTTGCCGCTGATGGTCATCGTATAACCGCTTTCAGCGGAGCCAAATTTGTTGGTAATGGTAAACCCTGCAGCGGGCAAATTTTCATCAAAGAAAGCCATAACCTCGTCCAACGTCGCACCCGGCACCGAGAAAATTTGCATACCCTGCGTGCTGGCAACCACCGTGGCGTTAGGCGGCAGCGGGAAGGGGGCTTCCGCCGATGCTCCCTCGGACTTGGGCGGCGGTGTGATTTGAATGTCGGCGTTGACGTCGGTAATTTCAAAAACGTTGTGCATTTGCACCTTTTTTGTGCTGCCGTCGGCCAGGGTTGCCGTGCCCGCAAGGGTGTAGAACGATTTGAAAATCAGCCCCCCAGGGAGCACGTACACCTCGCTCTTTCCTTCGTCAATGGCATAGGTCGCGCCCGCCAGTTCCGGCACCACAGACGAGGCAGTGTAAAACCAGTTACTGGCTTCGGCTTGCTCAATATACTGCGTCAAATCCAACACATAATGATACAACTGCAACCCATCAGCAGTAACCGTGCCCGCGTTTTCCCAATGGGCGTCGGTGAAATCGGGCAGGTAAGATTCCGGCGAAGTGACAATTTGCTCAACCTGGTCGCTGCCAATCAACAGCCAGTTGCCACCGGCGGAACGCATCCACGCTTTGTCGCCGATCACGATGATTTCCATCTCCACGCCGCTATCTTGCTCCGAAATCAGCATGTGCTCGGCCTGGCCAGTGACGACTTCGTCCTGCATTTCCATCACGGGGTACTGCTGTCCGTCATCGGGCAGGGCAACCGTGAACAGCAGATGCGCGCGGTAAGTGCGAAAACTGGTGTTGTCACGGTTGGGGAATTTCCACGCCGAAGGCGATACGGCTGCCGCTGGTGGCGTGAGCGCCGCGCTGCCACCACCCTGCACGGGGACTGCAGTTCGCAAAGCGTTTTGTACCCCCGGAACGGGCAAAGCACACGCGGCCAGCAGCAGAAGCGCCATCCCAAAAAACAGACTTTTGTTGCTGAACCTCTTGAACATACCTACCTCCTTGCAAGTCTCATTGCCTGAAGTTTGCCGCGGTTCCCATGCCGCGCGCCGCTGCGCTATTCAAGAGTATATCACCGGCTGTTTACCGCCATGCTATAATCCAGATACGGCTCTTTCGCCCATTTCAGGGAGGTTGTCATGTTCACCCGCCTGCGCATGCTTTCCGTGGGAATGCTTCTTTTAATGACCGCTTTGCTGGGGGCTTGCGGCCCGGCCACACCCTGGCCCGGATCCACCGTCTCCACTCCTTCCCGCTTCACGCTGGAACGCAGCAACCCGGCTTCCGGCGCGAGCATCCCGCTGACGCCGGTGCTGGCTTACACTTTCTCCGAACCTCTCGACACCGCCGCCGCCCGCGCCGCTTTCCACATGCAAGGGGAAGACGGCAAACCTGTGCGCGGCGAAATCACCTTCCCCGACGAGCGCACCCTGCGCTTCACCCCCGACACCCCCCTCCAACCCGATACCACCTATCGCGTGCGCCTTGACGCCGACTTGAAAGCCGCCAACGGGCAGACGCTTTCCCAGGCGCGGCACTTCACCTACGTGACCGAAGCACCGCTGACCGTGCTGAAAGTTACCCCTGCCGACGACAGCGAAGACATTTCGCCCACCACGCCCATCACCGTGGTGTTCAACAAACCTGTGGTGCCCCTTGCCCAGCGGGAAGACACCAGCGCCGCCGCCCCCCTTCCTTTGACCATCTCTCCCGAAACGCCCGGCAGCGGGCGGTGGGTGAGTTCGGCCATCTACATTTTTCAGCCCGACACGCCGTGGAAAAGCAACACGACCTACACTGCTGTTGTGCCCAAGGGCGTGACCGCCGTAAACGGCGATACGCTGGCCAATGCCTACGTGTGGCAATTCACCACCGAGGCCGTGAAGGTGCGCAATATTTTCATCGACGACCACTGGGCTTCCCCCGACGAGGTTGTGCGCTATGTCCGCCGCGATGCGGCCATCGAACTCCGCTTCAGCCGCGCGATGAATACGAAAAGCGTGCAGCAAGCCCTTGTCATAACCAGCGACAACGGTGCGCCCGCGCCGCCGCTGGCGTTCCATTGGAACGATGATGCTACCATCCTCACCATCACGCCCCAAGCATATTACGCCAAAGATACCACGTATCATCTCACCGTTACCGCCAACGCCCAGGCCGAGGACGGCAGCACGTTAGCCAATGCTGCCAGCGCGGCCTTCCATACGGCGGGCGCGCCGTGGGTGCTCGACACCGACCCCGCAGACAACACCTCACAACACTACTACCATTCCTCGGTAAGCATCACCTTCAACACTTACATTGACACCGACAGCCTGCAAGGGCATGTCAAGATTTCTCCCGCACTGGAAAACATCCAATGGAATCTCTACGGGCGCACGTTGGACATCAACGGTTTTGAGCCCGCCACCACTTACACCATCACGCTATTGCCGGGGATTGCCGACATTTACGGCGAAACGCTGACGCAGCCCTACACCTTCCACATCACCACTGCCCCGCTATCCCCCAGTGGCGACGTTCTGTTGCCCTACAACGGCACGGCCATGTTCCACGCCAACGACGAGCAACGCTTCTGGCTGCGCTACGCCAACCTCACTGGCGTTACGCTACGGCTCTATCGGGTCACAGACCAACAGATGATTGACGCGACAGCCCACTACAGGGACAAGTGTTTCGCCGCTCAAAGCACGCTGGTAGGAACGGTTTTGCCCAAAGGACTGGTGAAAAACGATATGCGGCAAACCCGCTACTTGGCCATTTCGCTGGCCGACCTGAACGGCGGGAAGCTGCTGCCCCCCGGCCCCCCCCTCATCGGCTTCCACGCGCGGGCCGCTGCCCCGCCGCGCACGCCCACCGCGGAACCCACCCCCCACCTCCCCCACCACCCC
>JALVOR010000202.1:8542-13768 GCA_027026295.1 Anaerolineales bacterium
GACCTGAACGGCGGGAAGCCGCTGCCCCCCGGCCCCTATTGTCTGGAAGCCCTCTTCCACACCGGCACCAAGATGCTTCGCCCTTCCTTTTCCTGGCTGATTGTCGCCACCGACAACCTCACCGTCGAAGCCACCCCCAACAACACCCTCGTGTGGGCAACCGACCTGGGCGGTGGCACACCCCAGCCCAACCTGTCCGTTTCCTTCTACACCGAAGACGGCACGGCTTTAGGGGAAGCCGCGCCGACCGATGCCCATGGCGTAGCGTTGTGGAAAAATCGATGGGAAAGCAACACAGCGAAAGATTCAGATGAATCCGGGGTGCCGCGCTTTGCCATTGTGCGCTCTCCCGACCACTACGCCTTCACCGACCTCGTCCATGGCCTCTCCGACCCCTCGCTCAGTTTCTACTACAGCCTGAAAAAACCGCCGCCTTACACAGCCTACATCTACACCGACCGACCGCTCTACCGCCCCGGGCAAACAGTCTATTTCAAAGGATTGGTGCGCCACGACCAGGATATGCACTACGACCTGCCTGACGCTGCGGCGGTGTGGGTTTCCTTCTGGCATGAGGGCAAACTCTTCAGCGAGCAGCATCTCCCCCTCTCCGCCTTTGGCACTTTCCACGGCAGCGTCAGCCTGCCCGACGGCGCCCCCGTGGGCAATTACTACTGGCGCATCCGCCTCACGCCCAAAGGCGACGCCATTGGCTATGGCTCCATCCGGGTCGCCGCCTACCACAAGCCGCTCTTCCAGGTGGAACTCGCCCCCGAACAACCCGACCTGCACGCGGGCGAAGATACCACCGTGCGCCTCACGGCAGCCTATTATGCTGGCGACGCGGTGGTAAACGGCGAAGTGCAGTGGGAAATCCGCAGCAACAATTTCTACTTCCATCCACCGCAAAAATACAGCGATTACATCTTCCAGCAGGCCAATGAATCATGGTGGTGGGGTTACGAAACGGGCAGCGAAACAGTGGCACCTTCCACCCCGCTACAGCACGCCACCACCGATGCCCAGGGGCATCTCGACATTCCTGTGGCTGCCCCCAAAGACGCCGAGAGCGACCAGCAACTCACCGTGTGGGCTACCGTCACCGACGAAAGCGGGAACACTGCTGCAGGGCACACCGCCATCACCGTGCGGCAAAGCGACGTCTATGTGGGCGTCAAGACGGCTTCCTGGCTGGGCATCAGCGGCGAACCGCTGAAAATGCATTTCGTTGCCCTCACCCCCGAAGGCCAACCGCTGGCTGGCCAGCCGCTCACCGTGACCATCGTGGAAGAAAAATGGCACAGTGTGCAGCAGCGCGATGCCAGCGGCGTGTTGCAGTGGGAAAACTCGCTGGAAACCATCCCTGTGACCGAATTCCCCGAAACGCGTACCGGCAACGACGGCACAGCGACGCTCACTTTCACCCCCGACCACAGCGGCACCTACCGCATCAGCGTCAGCACCACCGACGCCGAGGGGCGTCCCCGCATCGCCAGCATGAGGGTGTGGGTGACGGGCAAAGAGGGCATTTTGTGGATGCACGAGGAACACGAACTGCCCATCGTGCCCGATAAAAACGACTACCGCCCCGGCGACACCGCCCACCTGCTCGTGCCGCAGCCTTTCGAGGGGCCGACTTACGCCCTGTTCACCGTGGCGCGCGGCGCAATTTACGAATATCGTGTGCTGCGCCTCGACCAGCCCAACAACCTCATCGACCTCCCCATCGAGAGCGACATGGCGCCCGAAATCTACGCTTCCGTGCTCACTGTGCAGGGTAGTGAAAGCGGCCTGCCCGATTACCAGTTCGGCACGATTGCCCTGCCCGTGGCGTTAGACCGGCAAACCCTGCACGTCACCATCACCCCCGACAAGGAAACTGCCGCGCCGGGCGAGTCGTTGGGCGTTACCGTGGAAACCCGCACTGCCGACGGCAAGCCCGTCCCCGCCGAGGTTTCCCTCGCTGTGGTAGACAAAGCCATCTATGCCCTTGCCCCCGATACCTTCGACCTGCTCCACCGCCTTTACCACCGCGGCTGGCTCGATATGGCCGTGGGCACAGGGCTGCTTTCCGATGTAAAAACCTACAACGCCCGCCTGGCGCGCTGGATTCCCGAAGGGCTGGGCATGGGCAGCGGCGGCGGAGGCAAAGGGGCAGACACCGAAGGCGTGATCGCCCTGCGCGAAAACTTCCGCGACACCGCCTACTGGCAAGCCGACATCCAGACCGACGCCGAAGGCCGCGCCCATGTCAGCATACCGCTCCCCGACAACCTCACCACGTGGGTGCTGACCGCTCGCGGCATTACTGCCGACACCCGCGTGGGGAAGGCCACCGCCGAAGTTACCGTCAGCCAGCCTTTCTTCGTGCGCCTCCACACCCCGGCTTTCTTCACCGGCGGCGACTATGTGATCATCCAGGCCGTGCTGCACAACACCACCGACCAATCCCTCACCGCCTCCGTGCGCCTCACCCAGGCCAACGGCCTGACCCTTCAAACCCCCGAAACCCAACAGGTGACGGTGCCCGCCAAAGGCCAGGCCGTGGTGCTCTGGAGAGCCAACGTACCGCTGACCTCTACCCGCGTGGATTTGAAAGTGGAAGCCACCGCGGGCAACTACAGCGACGCCTCCCGCCCGCTGCTGACCACCCTGCCCGACGGCGGCATTCCGGTCTATCAGTTCACCACTCGCGAACACATCGGCACGGCAGGCATGATGACCTCGGCGCAGCAAATCGTGGAATATGTCCAGCCGCCTGCCGCGGCTTCTCACGCCACCTTGCGGATAGAACTCGCGGGTTCGCTGCTCGCGGGGCTGCCCGCCACGCTGGAAAACGCCAGGCCGCCCGAAGGCGAATACCCCGCGCTGTGGGCAACCACGGTGGAAACCAACGCCACCATCTGGCAGGCTTATCAGGCGCTGAAAAACACGCCCCCCAACGCTGACCAACTCGCCGCCACCATCCGCCGCGGGGTGCAACTGCTGGAAGCCACGCAAGGCACCAACGGCGGGTGGGGATGGTGTTCCATCTGCGATACCTCGCCGCTGATTACCGCGCACGCTGTGCAGGCATTGCTGGAAGCCCGCGCCGCCGGTTTCCCCGTGGACGGCGACACCCTCCGGGAGGCAGGCGATTATCTCAATAACTATATCGGCAACGCCGCCCCCCCCAACACGCTGTGGAGGCGGGAAACCCTGGCCTTCGAAATTGCCGCCGCTGCCCGGCTGGGTTCCCACAATGCGCTAATTTCCGCCACCTATCGCCTGACAAAACACCTTGCCCCCGACGACCTCAGCACAGCGGGCGTGGCCTACCTGCTCATGGCTACGGAAGAACTCGACCTGGGCGAGAAATACGCTCAGCCGCTCGTCGCCCAACTGGAAGCCAGAATGGCGCGCGCCGCCGCGGGCATTCACTGGGACGGCTGCTGCGCGCACACCGACGCCGCCACCACCGCCCTCGCCCTGGACGCGTTGATGAACGCCCCCGACGCTTCGGAAAGCGACCTCGCGCTGGCCGTGCGCTGGCTGATGACACAGCGCACGGCGGGTGTGTGGGGCAGCGCCTTCGACAATGCCGCCATCGTGCGGGCGTTGGCCCACTGGGCAACCCTCACCAACGAAGCCCAGCCCGATTACGACTATCAGGTGGCGTTCGACGACCAAAAGCCTGCCGACGGCCACATGGATGTCCAACACGTGGCCTCGCCCATGAGCCTGCACTGGGAAAACGGCTTCACCGCCGACCAACCCACGCCGCTGGTCATTCAGCGGGGCGAGGGCAAAGGCACGCTCTATTACGACGCCTACCTGGAACTCACCCTGCCCGCAGCCGATTTGCCCGCCCGCGACGATGGCATCGCCATCACGCGGCAGTACTACCGCCTCGACGATTTGACCACCCCCACAACCGACTTCAAAGTCGGCAACATTGTGCAGGTGCGGCTGGAGGTCGTGGCCCCCCACAGCCTGAACGACGTCGTGCTGACCGACTACCTGCCCGCCGGGCTGGAAGCCATAGCCTTCGGGCAGAACGAGCCGCTTTCCAGCAGCGATGACTTCCTGCGCTATGGCTGGGGCGGCTGGTACTTCTCGCGGGAATTCTACGACGAGCGCGCCGTGTTTGGCGCAGACCACCTGCCCGCGGGTGTCTATACGCTGGTTTACTACGCCCGCGCCGCCGTCCCTGGCGATTTCCAGGCGCGCCCGGCAACGATTTACGAAGCCTTCTTCCCCGACGTCTCTGGCCGCAGCGCCGGAGCAAAGGTGGTTATCCGGTAACGCGGTTTACTACCTACCCTGCCAAGCCCTGCCGGAAACACAAAGAACCGGCAGGGCTTTTGTAACGCAAAAACTTGCCACAGCCTTGGGGTAGTGATAAAATTTCTATGAGTTTTATCATAAAAATACCGACCGTAGGAGTCCACCGTGGCCGTTTTAGCGCATACCAAAATCAAAGACGCCCTTGCCGAGCACCCCGAACTGCAAGACATCCTCATTGGCCTTTCCCCCAAGTTCAAATTGCTCCGCAACCGCGGCGTGTTCAACATCGTTAGCCGCTGGGCGACCTTTGCCGACGTCGCTCGCATGGGTGACCTTTCCCTCTGCGAGGTGCTCCATCGCGTCAACCAGGCTTTGGGCACCGAAGACGAATTGCTGGCGCAGGCCCCCGAGTGCATCACTGAAGCGTACCAGCGTCCACCCCTGCCTACCACGCCGCCGGTCTGGCTTGCCCAGGCCAAGGAAACCACCGTGCTGGACGTCCGCCACCGGGAAGACTTCTTCCTCCCCCACGTGATGGAAGCCCTCACCCGCCTGGCCGACGGCCACGTCCTCAAAATCGTCAACACCTTCTACCCCGCCCCGCTCATCGAAATGCTGCAGCAGGAAGGCTACGACCTGTACTACGAAAACCCTTCCTTCCACGAGCACACGCTCTTCGTTCATCGTCCCCCTGTGGCGGAAGAGGGCTGGCCGGCGCAGCGTCACACCTTCCCCGAAATCGACACCGCCACCTGGGGCAAAGATTTCCTCTCGCGGCTGGTGCAGGCAGCCGAAGCCCTTGCGCCGGGGCAGGGTTTTCGCTTCACAGTGGCCGCCCCGCCCACCTCGCTGGTCAACACCGTGGAAAGCATGGGGCTGGAAAGTTTCGTCGAAGAAACCGAAAACGGCGCTCACACCCTCTACTTCTTCAAGCCCCCCGCCGAGGAAGCCGCCCCCCGC
>JALVOR010000203.1 GCA_027026295.1 Anaerolineales bacterium
CAACATCCGTTTCCTGGTCATGTTAGGCGACCAAATCTACGCGGATTCCTGGTGGGGCAACGGCATCGGGAAAGTGGCACTCACCGAAGACGATTATCGCGCCGTTTATTTGCACACCTGGAGTCACCCCGCCTGGCAAGGGCTGATGAAACACATGCCCGTGTTCATGATTTTGGACGACCACGAAGTGGACGACGACTGGGCATGGACTTCCAGTGAGCGGTATGAGGGCTATCTGCCCAAATACCATCCCCTCATTCGGCGGCTGAAGAAATTCCCACCCGAAGCCCGCTACCTCAGCCACCGCCGCATCCAGGCCGCTATCCAGACCTACTGGGAACATCAGGCCATGCACGCCCCGCCCCTCATCACCCCGCCGGAAGGCGTGAAACACGACCGCCCGCTGATGCTCCCCGCCGACGAAGGCAATTTTGCCTACACCTTCACCTACGGTCCGGCAGCATTTTTCGTGATGGACACCCGCACCCAGCGCATCCACGGGCGGCGGCTGCTCAACCACGCCCAATGGGAAGCCCTGGAAACCTGGCTGCTGGAAGTCAAAGGCCAGTTCCCCATCAAGTTCATCGTTTCATCGGTTTCCATTTTGCACGACCTGTGGGGCGATTTTTCCAAAGACCGCTGGAACGGCTATCCCGATGAGCGGCGGCGGCTGCTGCACCTGCTGGCGGCCAACCGCGTCGAAAACACCTTCATCCTCACCGGCGATCTGCACAGCGCCCATGCCGTGGAAACCGATCTGCGCACCCCCGACGGCGATACCATCACCCTGTGGGAATTCTGCTCTTCACCCTTCGAGCAGACGCCCAACAAACTCGCGCCGCTGTTGAGCAAACGCCCCACCACCTACCCCATCATCCGCCATCGCGTGCATTTTCACCTCGCCGAACCCAACGCCGGCCTGGTGAGCATCAAATTCGTGAACGGTAAACCGCAGGTGCGCTTCGAAATTTACGACCGCCGGGGCGTAGCCCGCCATGCCGTGGAGAGCAAACAAGGGTAAAGGGTGCAAGCAAAGTATGTAGAAATGGCTGCCCGGTTATGGGGTGAGGGCAAAGAAACCACAAAACCCCTTCCTGGCGGGCTTGGCGTCATCTTGGAGGCCCTGGCGTTAAAAAATCCGTGTGTATTCGTGACTATCCGTGGCCCATCTTCCCAAGGCTGAACAGTTACACTTCTGTAACATTTGCCTGCACCCAAGAGTAAACTTCCAACACGGCAAAGCGTGTTTTTAAGGTAAAATAAAAACAATACCTCGCTCAGGAGCATCCTTTGACCGGTTTTCTCGTTTACCTCATCAACCTGGCGGCAAACATATTGATACTCCTCATCATCATAGACGCCGTCGTATCGTTCTTCCTTTCACCGCTGCACCCTTTCCGCTTTGCCCTCGATAAAATCGTCAACCCCATGCTTGACCCCATCCGGCGCATTTTGCCGCCCTTAGGCGGTTTCGACCTCAGCCCCATCGTACTGATTTTCCTTATTGACATCGTGCGCAATATTCTGGTACGCCTGCTATGGTCCCTGTCTATCCAATGAGGTACGCCCCATGAAACGAGATTTTCATTTTCACAGTGGCAAGCACGGCGCAGCCCTTGCCATCCGGGTAACGCCGCGGGCTTCCCGCAACGAAATCGCCGAAATTCTCAGCGATGGCACGGTGCGGGTGCGCCTGACTGCACCGCCGGTAGAAGGCAAAGCCAATGAAGCACTAATCAAATTCCTGGCAAAAGTGTTGGGCATCGCCCCCTCGCACCTGGAAATCGTCGCCGGGAAAACCGGGCGCGATAAACTGGTCTCCATCGTAGACATGGACGTGGAAACCGCCCAAAGCAAAATTCTGGACTATCTTGAAAAAGCCTGACGCCACACCGGAACAAGCCTGAAAACGAAAAGCCCTCCGCTTTTGGAGGGCTTTTTCTTGCTACCATTACTGCCTTGGCTATACGAAGCCGTATTGCGTTGGCGACGGCAGATGCACCCCGCCAATCGTCAACAGCCACACAGCATCGAAAGCCGCATCGCGCAACTGCCCCACCCGGTCGAACATCAGGGCATAAATAGAACGCCCCCAGTCTTCCCTGGGATAGAACGGCACCCGTGCCAGCGCGGCTTCCTTTTGCTCGGTGGTCCCCTTTTCCAACAGGCGGTGGAACAGCGCCATGGCAGGCTCGCCGGGGGCAACGCCCACGCCATGGTCGGCAGCAAACGCCAGCAGCCACGGCTCTTCGTGCAAGGGGCGCAACGCCTGCGGCACAAAAGGCGACATCTTCTTCGCCCGCTCGACGATGGCAGCCGCCACATCGCGCACCACCCACTGGCTGTCTTCCACCTGCACCTGCTCCAGAATTTCCCGCGCCCAATTCTGCGGCACGCGAGACAGGCCATACACCGCTGCACGCCGCACCCGCAAGTCATCCCGCACGCCAATGGCTTCCCGCAGCGTCGGGTAGCCTTCCGCGGGATGGTTGGCGAGGGCTTCAGCAGCAATGCGCCGCTGTGCGTCGTCGCCGGAAAGCAACACCGAGGCCACTTCTTCCAGCGCCGGTGCCGTGCCCACAGCGACCAGGGCCAGCGCCGCCGCCCGCTGCACCATGCGGCTGGGGTCGCTCAACATACTGGCGAGGTCATCGACGGCTTTGGCATCGCGCGTCAACCCCGCCCCCAAAGCCCCCAGCCACCGCACGGTCAAGTCGGTGTGCGCCAGCAGCCGGCGGAAAAGCACGCCCATGCCCCGCTCGCCCGAAAGCGCCAATGCCGTCGCCGCCCGGGCGCGCATTCTGAACGGCGTGGAAACATCGACCAGCAACGCCGCCAGGTAACGCAGCACCTCAGGCCGCCACGGTGCATTGTTGCGCACATAAGACAACGCCCGCCCGGCAGCCAGCGCAGGCAGGTGCGTTGCCACATCATCTTTGTCCAGCAGTGCAACGGTCACCTGCGCGCCTTTGCCCGAAGCAGCCAGGAAACCCAACGCCGCGGTGCGGCCTTCCCACCAATCGCCGCTCACAAGGCGCTTTTCTCCCCCCATGCCAGCCAACGCCCGCCCCGCCAGGTAAGCCTGCATCAGCGGATGCACGAAGCCCACCCGTGAACCCCGATGGGCCACCAGCACGCCGCTTTCCAACAACTCAGGCAGCAGACGACGCACCTTGGGCTTGCGTCGCTTTTTCTTGTCGCTCGCGGCGGCTTCGCCTTCTTCTTCGGCTTCCTCTTCAGGCGCAGGCTCCGCTTCTTTCCACGCCTTGCTGCCTTTGCCCGCCTCACTGGCCGGCAAACTGTCGCCGGGGCCCAGCACCAGTTGCAACGCTAAGGCTTCGAGAGCAGGCACTTTACGCTCCATATCGGACAACACACGGCGCAAATAAGCAATCCACGCATTGCCAATGCCCGTGCCGACCACGTCACCGGCATACGCCGCCCACGCCTGCAAAGTAAGTTCCAGCGGCGAATAAGCCGCAACGGGCCTCAGCAGCCACCGGTTGAGCATACGAGGGTCGAGAGGTTGTGGAACGCCATCTACCTGCTTCAGCATGGGCAGAATATCTTGCACCCACACCTTGCCCCAGCGGTGCAGGAACGCCGCGGCTTCGACTTCCGACCACAGCGCCATGGTCACCGGATGCAGCCCCAACGCCTGCAAGCCGTTGGCGTGCTCAGGGGAAGCCGCAACGACCATGCGCACATTGGGGTGGGATTCCAGCACTTCGCCCAGGAAAGCAGCGAGGAGGGGCTGGCGCGTGGGCGACATCTCGTCTGCACCATCGACCAGCAAGAGCACTTTGCCGCTCGCCAGGGCCTGCGGCAGTTGCCGCTGCAGTCCCTTGAGCAGGTTTTCGGGCATGTAACGTCCGAGTGCGCGCACCAGCACATCCACCGGCGCGGCGCCATCGGGCCCGGGCAGCGCCAGATCAGCGACATGCACCAGTACGGGAATCATGCCTTTCAGCGCCCCCAGGCGTTCATCGTTACGGATAGCCAGCAGCGCCAGGTAAGCCAGTGCGGTGGATTTGCCCGACCCAAACCGCCCCAGCAAGAGCAGGTTTGCCCCACCCTGCAATGCGTGCGTCAGCGTAACTGCGGGGTAACGATACAGAGCGGCCATTTCGGGGAAGTCGGGCATGTAAGGCGCGGCCAGCGAAGCAATGTCGTCGGGGCGGTATTCGCCTTCGGGCACGTAGGCGGGCGGTGGTGCCATCACCCGCGGGGTAATCAACACGCTTTCCAGCGGGAAGAGCGGTGCTGCCAGATGGGCTTTTTCCAGATAAATTTCCAGCCAGCGCCGCCACCGTCCGCTCACGCGCTTCATCCGCTCAGCCTGGCGCGCCGCCCGGCGGGCATCATAGTCGGCCTTCCATTTTTGCACCGTGGGGAAAAGGCGCGTCAGAAAGTACCAGAACAGGCTACCAGCAAAAACGCCTGCCCAAAACCAAAAAGGAGAAAAAGGAGGAAATCGAAGAAAACGGTTCATGGGACGTAGAGAATACGTTTACAGGTGCGGCAAAAGACCAGGGCATCGCCGCTGCGAGCAGCACGGACCAAATCAGGCGTCAACGGCGCGCCGCAAGCAGTGCAGGCGTGATCTTCCACCGCGGCAATGGCCAAACCGCCGCGACTTTGCCGCAGACGTTCATAAGTTGTCAGCGCATCAGGCGGCACTTCCGCTGCCAACGCCGCCCGACGGCCGTCAAGGGAAGCCAAACGCTGTTGCAAATCATCCAGTTCACCCCGCCAGCGGGTTTCCTGCTGCAGCCGCTCGTGGCGCACAGCCTGCAGGCGTCCTTCGGCTGCGCGCTGCGCTGCTTCGGCTTCCTCGGCAGCAACCATGGCTTCCAGTTGGGCGTCTTCCCGCCGGGAAAGCAAGCGCTTGAGGGCTCCAACCTCTTTCTGCAAATCCTGCAATTCCTTGGGGTTGCGCACCGAACCGCTATAGAGCATTTCTTCGGAACGGCGAATTTTCATCCGCACGGCCTCGGCTTCAGCCTCAGCCTGCCGAAGGGCATGCCGGGCGCGCTGCAACCGCTCGCTGGCCGCACGGGCTGTGGCTTCAGCACTTTCCACCGCGTGATGGTCGGCAAGGCGGGCCTCTAAGGCTGCAACGCGTTTCGACAAGTCGTCGCGAGTGCTATCCACTTGCTGCAATTGATACAACTGAAAAGCCAGCATGCTATGATTATAGAGGTGTTCGGCGGGAAAATCAAGCAGCGTACGACAAAACCCCGACGCTTTCCATTTGAAGAGGGGAAACAAAAAGGAGGCATGGTGAAAACGCGCAATGCACAGGAAGGTGCTCTCTAACACATCGGCGAAGGGCAAACGGTTGTCAAGGGAAGGTGAAACCCCAACGAAAAGCGTGCTCATCGGCGGGCACCGTTGCGGCACCGTTGCAAAACCACCTCAAACGCAACGAAACTAAAACGCGCACCGTCGCCGGACGTCATGGTAGAATTTCGGTGACCATATAGCATCACTGCAATTTTTTATCCCAAGTTTTTGGAGGCTATCATGCGCCTGTCCAAACCTCGTTTGCTGTTCGTTACCGCCTTACTCGTGTTGCTGGCCGTGCTGGCTTACGGCTTTGCTGCACAGAACACCGTGAACGCCTCTTATGCCGGCGATGGCAGCGGTGTTGTCCAGGGCTATACCGTCAACGCAAGCTTCACGCTGAACAGCAGTGACCCTTCCCTCGTTGACAGGGTCACGCTGACGCTCAACCAAAGCGCCACTGAGGTCCATCTTGCGCTGGGGCTCGACACCAGCACCCCGCCCGATGGGACCGCCGATACGACGTCGAGCTGGGTCAACTGCAGCAATACAAGCGGCAACACCTGGTCGTGTGACGTGACAGGCTTGAGCGACCGCACAGTGGAAGACATTGTTAGCGTGCGCGTCGTCGCCACGCAATAACCAACTCGTGACAACATCCCTTTTCATCAGGCGCGGCGCTCCCTGCCGCGCCTTTTGGCGTATTCCATGAAACAGTTGAAGCGCGCAAGGCTGGGACACGCCGCCCTTGCCGCTCTGCTGCTGGCTTTCGGCATTTTCATGTGGCCTGCCAGGCTGGGCGGCGATATGTACTATGTCATGCTCACCGGTCCCAGTATGGAACCCCATTTCCACCTGGGCGACTTGGTGCTGGTGCGCCGGGCGTCGGTTTACCAACCAGGCGAAGCCGTGCTCTACATGCACCCCAAGATCGGGTTCGTGTTCCACCGCATTGCAGGCTTCGACAAACAAGGGCGTTTTATCCTGCGCGGCGACAACAACGCTTGGGATGACCCCTACCATCCTTCCCGTGAAGAAATCATGGGCGTCTTCGTAGCCCGGGTCCCCCGGTTGGGTCAAATGTTGCAAAGCATCCGCACGCCGGGGGTGATCGCCCTGCTGGTCGTCCTGTCTGCCGTCTTCCTGTTTACCGCTCCCGCCGACGAGGACGAGACGCTCCCATAGGAAAACCGTCATGGAACAACACGAAACCATACGCGACTGGATGCTGGTTTTTGCCGCATTCCTCGTGCTGGCAATTTTGCTGGGCATTGTCGCGTTCACCCGCCCGGCCTTCATTCAGGTGAAAACGCCCATCCCCTACCAGCACACCACCCACTTCGCTTACACTGCTCGCGCGCCTGAGGGGCTTTACGACCTGCCCCAGGTGCAGCCCGGCGAACCGATTTTCACCCAATTGACCGGCACACTGACGGTTTCCTGCACCTACCGCTTTACCGCCGAGGCACCCTATCAGGTCAAAGGCACCTACCAACTCCTTGCCCGCGTCAGTGACAGCACCGGCTGGAAGCGCACCCTGCCCCTTACCGACCGCAAAGACTTCGACAACGGCATTTTTCAGGATGAGGCAGTGGTGCACCTCGAAAACCTGCAAGCCTTCATCAACGAATTGCAAACCGCCACCGGCATCCACAGCAACGCATACACGCTTTCCATTATCGCCCACGTCGAAAGCCAGGGGGAAGTCGGCGGTGAGCCTTTCCGGGAAACCGTAGAACCGGCGCTTCACTTCCGCTGGGACGGCAAGGCGCTTGTCGTACCCCAAAACAGCGAGGATTCGCCTTTCATCATCGAGCAAAGCAACACGCTGCTCAGCATGAGCATGCAGCCCAACAGCCTGATGATTCTGGGGCAAAAAATCCCCGTATCGGCAGCGCGAATGGCTTCCGTTGCTGCGGGGCTGCTTTCGCTATTGCTGCTGGTGTGGGCATGGCGGGAAGCCGAACATCGCGCCCAAACCAGCCTGACCGAATACCTGCGCCTCGTGGAAGGGGTGACCGTCATCGCCGTGCAGGAGCCGCCCGCCGCCGAGGCCCCGCCGACGCCTCTCAAAAGCCTCGACGATATCGCCAGCCTTGCCAAAACCTACCGCCGCCCAGTGCTCTACCTGGGCGAAGGCGAACAGTGCCACTTCTGGGTGCAAACACCCGAAACCGTTTACCAGTACACCACTGTGAAAGCACCACTGGCAAACCCGGCCAAAGGCTGGCGGCTGCCATTCATCCGGCAGTCCCAACCAGACACCACAGAAAATATCCTCGCGCTTTTCGACGTGGCCCTCAGCGGCTGGGCGCAAGCCGTGGACATGCAAATCGTCAACGACCCGCTGCATTCCCAGCGGGTGGCAGACTTGGCCCAAAAAATTGGCAAGGTCATGGGCGTCTCCGAAGAGACCATGCACAGCCTAAAGCAGGCTTCCTGGATGCATGCCTTAGGATTGATGGACATCCCTGCCGAAATCGTGCAAAAGCGCACACCGCTGAATGAAAAAGAACAGCAAATCCTTCAGGAACACGTCCACCGTCTCAACGCGCGCTTCGCCACAGCAGACCAACTTCGCAATGCCCTGCGCATTGCCTATTACCGTTCCGAGCGCTGGGATGGCAGTGGCTATCCCGAAGGGCTCAGCGGAGAAGACATTCCGCTGGGTTCCCGCATTCTGGTTGTGGCCGACGCGTGGGACGCCTTGCGCCACGACCGTCCACACCGCAAAGCCTGGCCGCCCGACGCAGCCCGCCGCTTCCTGCGCCAGAAAGCCGGGCAATGGTTCGACCCCGCTGTGGTGGATGCCCTTTTCCGGGTTCTCGACGACGGCGAATCGCCGCCTGAGGAGGACGAAAATGAATCTGTGGCAGATACGGCGTAAGCGTCAAGTGCGCTGGGGCATTGCTGCTCTTTTCCTTACGATTGCGCTCAGTGCCATCGGAGGCTACGCGGCCACCAACACCGTGCAGCCAAGCCGCATGGATGATGTCGCCTTCGCAACGACAGCGCAAATGTTTGCCCCACCGGAATGCGCCGGCATGGGGTTGACCAACATCGTGATAGCGAGCGGCGGCAGCACCACCGGTTCCAACGCCAACGATCTCATTCTGGGCACCGCCGGCAATGACACCATCAAAGCCAAAGACGGCAACGACTGCATCGTAGCAGGCGACGGGAACGACAATATCAACAGCGGGCGAGGCAATGATGTCGCCCTGGGGGGCAATGGCGACGACACCATCAAAGGCAAAGCGGGCGCCGACACCATCTGGGGAGGCAACGGCGACGACACCATCAAAGGCAATGCAGGCGCCGACACCATCTGGGGAGGCAATGGACAAGACCAAATCAATGGCGGCGCCGGCAACGACGTCATCCATGGCGGCCCGGGAGATGACGGCTATCAATTCTGGGTTTCCGGCATTCCCGTCCTGACGATTGCCTACTTGAAAGGCGGGGGAGGCAACGACATCATTTACGGTGACGACGGCGACGACGTCATCACTGGCGGAGCAGGCAACGATACCATCTACGGCGGCAACGGCATTGACGTGTGCGTTGGGGAAACCACGAATTGCGAATGGTAAACGCCCTTCACCCGCCCAAAAACGACCCGACAGCCCTCTGGAAAAAACGCCAGAGGGCTGTTTGCCTTAGGATCGCCCTTTTTTCTGCACCTTTTGCAAGGCTTTTCAAGCGCCCATTCCGACGGTTACCGCTTTGGCATCATAAACAAGGAACTATCTCGCACGTTTTGGGGTAAAATGGGAGAAAGAAAACCCCATTTCGCAACGGTTTGACCGCCAAACAAGCGGGCTACGGATAACCCGGACGACAGACACAGATTCTCAGGGCGTCAGAAACACGGGGCCACACTCACCCGCAAGACACACAGCGAACGTCGCAGGGCGATAGAGGCCGTAAAAGGAGCAATGCCATGGCAAACGAAAAAATCCTCATCGTCGACGACGACTTGGACACCCTCAAACTGGTAGGCATCATGCTGCAACGTCAGGGCTACCAGATTATGGCCGCCAACAACGGCAAAAAGGCCCTGGCCATGGTACAGGAAGAAACGCCCGACCTGATATTGCTGGACATCATGATGCCGACAATGGACGGGTTCGAAGTCGCCCGCCGTCTGCGCTCCGACCCAAGAACGGCCAACATCCCCATCCTGATGTTCACTGCCAAAAGCCAGGTGGATGACAAACTGGCGGGGTTCGACGCTGGCGCCGACGATTACCTGACCAAGCCTGCCCACCCGGCGGAATTGCTGGCGCGCGTGAAAAAACTTCTGCGGCCGGGGCACAACACCACCCCGCTTTCCGAAACCAAAGCCCGGGGCTGGAGCATCGGGCTTATCGGCGCAAAAGGCGGCCTGGGTACCTCCTTTGTCGCCGTCAATCTGGGCATCGTGATGCACCACGAAAGCAAAGAAGACGTGGTCATGGTCGAAATGCGCCCCGGTCAGGGCTCAATTGGCATGGAAATCGGCCATGCTTCACTGGGTGGGCTGGCCTCTGTGCTCAAACGCGAGGCAGCGGGCATCACGCCCGACGCCATTTCAGACTCGTTGGTGAGCTACCTCGCCGGGTTGCGGGTGCTGCTGGCTTCCTACGACCCCCAGGAAGCCGCCTACGCTACCAAAATCGACGCCCTGGAAGCCCTTGCCAGAAACGTCCGTTTTCTCGGGCGCTACATCATTTTCGACCTCGGCGCCTCACTGCAACCTGCCACTGACAAAATCCTGCCCCTGTGCGACGAAGTCATCGTCGTCGTGGACGGTTATCCCAACACCGTCAAAATGGGCAAGGCATTGGTAGATTACCTGATGGAACACGGCGTCGGGCAAGGGCGGTTGAGCGCGATACTGGTCAACCGCACACGCAGCGATGTCCAACTCGCATGGCAGGAAGTGCAGAATCGACTGGGCATCCCCATCGCCACAGTGGTGCCGCCCGTGCCGGAAATCGCTTTTCGCGCCCAAAACAGCGAAAAGCCGGTTACAATTATGCAGCCAAGCGGGCTGGTTGCCGCACAGTTAGGGCGCGTCGCCCGTCAACAAATCCAAAAAGCCCAATAAGCGCCTATGTCTTCTCCTCATCTGGAACGTCTCCTCGACCAGGCAGCCCAAATCGTTCGCCAGGCACAGCGCGGGGTGGCACTTACCGGTGCAGGCGTTTCCACCCCCTCCGGCATTCCCGACTTCCGTTCCACAGACATCGGACTGTGGCAGCATCACGACCCCATGGAAGTTGCCTCACTGACGGCATTTCGCCACCGCCCCAAACGCTTCTTCGATTGGGCGCGTCCGCTGCTGAAGAACATTCTCGAATCCGCTCCCAACCCCGCCCATTATGCCATTGCCGAATTGCAGAAAGCCGGGCACTTGCAGGGCGTAATCACCCAAAACATCGACGGCCTGCACCAAAAGGCAGGCTCCCACACTGTGGTCGAAGTACACGGCACATTGGAAACCGCTACATGCACCCAATGCTATCGGGAATACAGCAGCCGAGATTACCTGCCCGCCTTTCTGCAAAATCACGACATTCCCCGCTGCCCAACATGCGGGGGCGTACTGAAACCCAACATCGTACTGTTCGGCGAGCAATTGCCGTGGCGGGCCTGGGAAGAAGCCGAGCGCCTGACACTCACCAGCGACGTCATGCTCATCGCCGGTTCATCCCTCGCCGTCACGCCAGTGGCCCAATTACCCGTGAAAGCGGCCAATCGCGGCGCTGCGATCATCATCATCAACCACTCTGCTACCTACATGGATGAACGCGCCGATGTCGTGCTCCAAGGCGATGTAGCCGTACTGCTCCCCGAACTGACCAAACGAGTACTGAACCTATGACTTCTCCCCACATCCCACTTCAGGCGTATCAGCGCCTGCTGAATATTGCCCGCGACCTGGGCGCAACGCTGGACCTGGACAGGCTTCTCGACCATATCGTGCATGTGGCAGCCGAACTCAGCAACGCGTCGGCGGCTTCCATTTTGCTTTACGACCCCCAGCGGAAAATCCTGCGCTTCCAAACCGCCACCAACCTTTCCGACACACTGCAAAAAGGCACCGAAGTGCCGCTGGAAAACAGCATCGCCGGTCAGGCACTGAAGCGCCGCGTGCCCATCCGCAGGCAGGAAGCCCAAAAAGACCCCAACCATTACCGCCATCTGGACGAAGTCACCCACACCCAGACCAAGGCGCTGATCGCCATCCCGCTGATCGCTCAGGAACAGCCCATCGGCGTGCTGGAAGCCATCAACAAGCGAGACGGCAGCATGTTTACCGACGTGGACGAAGAAATTCTCACCGTGCTGGGCGCACAAGCCGCGGTGGCAATCCAAAATTCTCGGCTGTTCCAACAATCTGACCTGATTTCCGAACTGGTGCACGAAATCCGCACCCCGTTGGGGGCAATTCTGGCGGGGGCGCAACTGCTGCGGCTACCCCATCTGCCCGTAGAGGAACGCCTCCACACCATCGACGCCATCGAACATGAAGCCCGCCACCTCAACGAATTAACGACCGCGTTTCTCGACCTTGCACGGCTGGAATCCGGTCGGGCGCGGTTCAAACGCACCCAATTCGACTTTGTAGCGCTCACCAACGAAGTAATGCAGTTGTTCAGCAGCAAAGCCGCCGAACGGGACATCGTCATCGCGGCAGACGTTCCACCCGACCTGCCGCCACTCTACGCAGACCGCGGCAAAATCAGGCAGGTGCTCATCAATCTGGTAAGCAATGCCATCAAATACAACAAACCTGGGGGGCAAATCCGCATTGCCGCGCGGCACGAACCCCACGCGCTGGTCTTTTCCGTGAGCGACACCGGCGCCGGCATTCCGCCCGAACACCAAAAGCATCTCTTCCAAAAGTTCTACCGTGTTCCCGGCAGCAGCAAAAAAGCCGCCGGCACCGGCTTGGGGTTGCACATCTGCAAACGCATCGTCGAAGCCCACGACGGCAGCATCCTCGTCGAAAGCAAAGTAGGGAAAGGCACCACCTTCACCGTCACCCTGCCGCAAAAATAACCGCCTATGACCACACTCAGCCGTCGTGATGTTCTCAAACTCGCCTTGTTGGGGCTGGGCGGGCTGGCATGGCGCCCGCTGCTTTCCCACGGGCGGCACAGCCTGGGGCATGGTTTCCTGGGGTTGGCACGCGTCACCATTAACAGCATCGCCGTTTACCAAAAGCCCGACTACCGCAGCCCGCGGGTGGATTCCCTGAAACGCGACCAGATCGTGCGTATTCTGGAAGCCGTCACCTCGCCCGCCGGCCCGCGCTATAACCCCCGCTGGTATCGGGTGGATAGCGGCTTCATTCATACAGCCCATACCCAACGGGTTGCCATCCGGCCCAACAAGGTCGCCACCAGCATCCCCAAAGAGGGCTGGCCTGCCGAAGTCACCGTGCCCTACACTCAAAGCTGGCAACGCCTGCCCAACGGCAGCCGCCGCCCGCTCTACCGGCTATATTACGGCTCGGTGCACTGGGTTACCGCCATCAAACTCGGCGACCAGGGCGAGCCGCTTTACGAAATCACCGACGACCTGCTGAAGGTACCTTATGAAGTTTACGCCCCTCATTTGCGCCTCGTCCCGGCGGAAGAAATGACGCCGCTTTCCCCCAATGTGCCCGCGAGTGCCAAGAGCATTGAGGTCGATCTCGGCGCACAGGAAGTCATTGCCTACGAGCACAGAAAAGAGGTTTTTCGCACCAAAATCTCATCGGGCATTCCCAGCGACGCGCCCACCGACAACGGCGTGCCCACCCGCACGCCTTCGGGCAATTTCCGCGTGTTCAGCAAACTGCCGGCGCGGCACATGGGCAACGGCGACCTGGTATCCTCACTGGAAGCCTACGAACTGCCAGGCGTGCCGTGGGTGAGTTTCTTCGTCGATACCGGCGTGGCCTTCCACGGCACTTACTGGCACGACAACTTTGGCCGCCCGATGAGCCACGGCTGCATCAACATGCGCAACGCCGACGCGCTGTGGCTGTTCCGCTGGACAACACCCGCCTGCCAGCCGGGGGCGTTCGAAGTGCGCGGCAACGGCACGCGGGTGTGGGTGCACGAGTAGCAGCGGGGCGCCAGTCGGCCAGGGGGAAACCGCGCCAAGCACAGCCCCTCCACCGCCGGGATCGCCCCTGCCCACAGGAGGAAATCATGTCGGCTACCACACCTCAAAATGGAAAAGGCCAATCCCATGACCTGTGGCCATTTATGCTCGTGGGGGCTCTCATTTTGCTGGCGGGGGTTGTGGCTTGCGGGTCTTTTGCCCTGGCAGCCCACTTAATGCAACAAGCATACCTCAATGAGCGCCCTTCCTTCAGTAGTACACCAGCCACCTTGCCGACTCCCGCGTTTCGCCTCCAGCCCTTTACCCCCACCCCTGTACTCTCGGCTGCCGAAAGCACCC
>JALVOR010000204.1 GCA_027026295.1 Anaerolineales bacterium
GCCAGCAACAAAGCAACCGCCAGGGCTAACACAAATGCAAAACGCCACGAATGCTTCATAGAACACTCCTTGAAGTTGGGTAACGCGGGCATAACCGTCCTTCTGATGGCAACGTAGAATGCCGCCACCTGAACGAAATTACAAGTTTCATTATACCTTACTTGGCTTTCCCGCTTGACCTGCTGCCCATCGCTCGGCTATACTGGAAGCATCTTCCCCTTTGGAGGCAATCATGGGCTTGAAACCTGACCACTGGATTCGCAAAATGGCGTTGGAACACGGCATGATCGAGCCGTTCGTGGAAAACCAGGTGCGCGAAGGCGTGCTTTCCTATGGCGTGTCTTCCTATGGTTACGACGTACGTGTGGCCGATGAGTTCAAGATTTTCACCAACGTCTATTCCACCGTCGTCGACCCCAAGGGCTTCGACACCCGCTCGATGGTGGATTTCAAGGGCGAAGTGTGCGTCATCCCGCCGAATTCCTTTGCCCTCGCCCGCACGGTGGAATACTTCCGCATCCCCCGCGGCGTGCTGACGCTGTGTGTGGGAAAATCCACCTATGCCCGCTGCGGCATCATTGTGAACGTCACCCCGCTGGAACCCGAGTGGGAAGGCTATGTCACGCTGGAAATTTCCAACACCACCCCGCTGCCCGCCAAAATTTACGCCAACGAGGGCATTGCCCAGATGGTTTTCTTCGAAGCCGACGAGGAGTGCGAGACTTCTTATGCCGACAAGAAGGGCAAATACCAGCGCCAGCGCGGCATTGTGCTGCCGAAACTGTAGGAAATGGCGAGTTGCGAGTTATGAATTGCGCAAAACGCCAAGGTAACCAATCGACGAAGTGACCAGGCAACCCATCCACCAATCAACCAGGCAATCAACCCATCCACGCACGAGGTTCCCATGCCCGAAGCCTTCATCATTTCCGCCGTCCGCACCGCCGTAGGGAAAGGCAAACCCAACGGCGCGCTTTCCCCCTTTTTGCCTGTAGAACTTGCTGCCGCGGTGCTCACCGAGGCCGTGCAGCGGGCGGGCGTTCAGCCTGTATGGGTCGATGATGTCATTTGGGGTGTGGTGACGCCCATCCGCGACCAGGGCGCCAACCTGGGGCGGCTGGCCGTGCTCAAAGCCGGCTTCCCCGTGGAAGTGCCCGCGGTGAGCATCAATCGCATGTGCGGCTCCAGCCAGCAGGCCGTCCATTTCGCCGCGCAGGCCATCATGGCGGGTGATATGGATATTGTGGTGGCCGGCGGCACCGAGATGATGTCGCACCAGCCTCTGGGTGCAGATTACCCCGAAAAATGGCCTGAAATGCCCTACAAGATGGTGCACCAGGGCATCAGCGCCGAACTGATGGCCGAAAAATGGGGGCTGACGCGGGAAGAACTGGACGATTTCGGCTACGAAAGCCACCTGCGGGCCATGCGCGCCATCCAGGAAGGCCGCTTCGATGCCCAGATTCTGCCCCTTACCCGCCCCGACGGGCGCGTGGTGAAGGTGGACGAGGGCGTGCGGATGCCGCCCGACCGCGAGAAAATGCGCACCCTGCCGCCTGCTTTCAAGCCCGATGGCGTGGTCACGGCGGGCAACGCCAGCCAGATCAGCGACGGCGCGGCGGCGCTGGTGGTGGCTTCCGCCAAAGCCGTGGGACGCCATAATCTGGTGCCTCGCGCTCGCATCGTGGCGCGCGCCGTGGTCGGCGCCGACCTCACCCTGATGTTGGATGGCCCCATCCCGGCTACCCGCAAGGTGCTCAAAAAAGCCGGGCTGACCCTGGACGACATGGACGTGATCGAAATCAACGAAGCCTTTGCCAGCGTGGTGCTGGCATGGCAGCGGGAACTCCACCCCGACATGCGTAGGGTCAACCCCAACGGCGGCGCGATTGCCCACGGCCACCCCCTTGGCGCAACCGGTGCGATTTTGATGACCAAACTGCTCTATGAACTGGAACGCATCCGAGGACGTTATGGCCTGCAGGTGATGTGCATCGGCCACGGCATGGCCACGGCGACCATTCTGGAGCGCGTCTGAGCGGGTTGCAAGATGCAGGATGCAAGTTGCAACCTGCATCCTGCAACTTTTCCCCCCGTGCTACAATATGAATATGGACCTCTTCGACCACGCCCTCGCCAACGACGTCACTGCCCAGCCCCTCGCCGAGCGGATGCGCCCCCGCACCCTCGACGAACTCATCGGGCAGGAGCACGTTTTGGGGCCGGGCAAGGTGCTCCGCCGCGCCATCGAGAGCGACCGCCTGTTTTCCTCCATTATCCTCTGGGGGCCGCCGGGCTGCGGCAAAACCACCCTTGCCCGCCTGATTGCCCGCCACACCCGCGGCGCGTTTGTCACCCTTTCGGCGGTGCTGGCAGGCAAAGCCGACCTGCGCAAAATCATCGCTGCCGCCCAGGAACGCCGCAAATACCACCGCCAGCGCACCGTGCTTTTCATCGATGAGGTGCACCGCTGGAACAAAGCCCAGCAAGATGCCCTGCTGCCTCATGTGGAAAACGGCACCATCACCCTCATTGGCGCGACCACCGAAAACCCCTACTTCGAGGTCATCGCGGCGCTGGTTTCCCGCTCGCGCGTCTTCCAGTTGCGCCCGCTGGAACCGCACCACATCCGCCGCATTCTGGAAGCCGCCCTCACCGACCCCGAACGCGGCTACGGCAAGCGGAATGTGGCGCTGGCGCCCGAGGCACTTGATTTCCTCACGCAGGCCGCCCGCGGCGACGCCCGCAGCGCCCTCAACGCTCTGGAACTCGCGGTGGAAAGCACCCCGCCCGACGAGAGCGGGCGCATTGTGATCGCCCTGCCCACCGTGCAGGAAGCCATCCAGCAGCGCGCCGTGCTCTATGACAAGGACGGTGACGCCCACTACGACACGATTTCCGCCTTCATTAAATCCGTGCGCGGCTCCGACCCCGACGCTGCCCTCTACTGGCTCGCCAAAATGGTGGAAGCCGGTGAAGACCCCCGCTTCATCCTCCGCCGCCTGCTCATCCTCGCCGCGGAAGACATCGGCCTGGCCGACCCGCAGGCGTTAGTGGTGGCCCATGCCGCCGCACAGGCCTTCGAGTGGGTGGGGCTTCCCGAAGGCGTGTACCACCTCGCCGAAGCCACCCTCTACCTCGCCACTGCCCCCAAATCCAACAGCGCCAAAGCCTATTTTGCCGCCCGCGAGGCTGTGCGAAACAATGCCAATCCCGACGACGTCCCCCGCCACCTGAAAGACCCCAGCCGTGATGGCAAAGCGTTGGGCCACGGCAAGGGCTACCGCTACCCCCACAATGCTGCCGGGCATTTCGTTGTCCAGCAATACCTGCCCGACGGCCTGCAGGGGGCGCGTTTTTACACGCCTTCCGACCAGGGCTACGAGCGCACCATCGCCGAGCGGCTGGCAAAGTGGCGGGAGAAGGTGTCTGTTCAGCCCTGGCAGGGAAAAACCTGAAAACCACAGAAGACGCAGAAGTGCCACCGAAAGCACGGAAAACGAAACGCGGCGGGATGCGAGTCGCCGGATTGACAAAAAACTTTGCTTTGCGCTCTTTGCTCCCTCTGCGTCTCTTTGCGCCTCTTTGCGTTAAACCCGCACTCATCCGTGATTACCCGCGTTCATCCGCGGGCTGTTTTCCCTTCCGGGGAAAAGCCCCCGCCTCTGGTACAATAGTGGTACACCCGTTCTAACACAGGAAAGGAGGACACCATGTTTCAGCGCATTATCATTGTCGGCAATTTGGGGCGCGACCCCGAAATGCGTTACCTGCCCAGCGGCACGCCTGTGACCAACTTTTCCGTAGCCACCAACCGCACCTACACCAACGCCAACGGCGAAAAAGTGCAGGAAACCATCTGGTTCCGCGTCTCCGCGTGGGGCAAGCAGGCTGAAGTGACCAATCAATACCTTCGCAAAGGCTCCAAAGTGCTGGTGGAAGGCCGCCTGGTTGCCGACCCCAACACCGGTGGGCCTCGCATCTGGACCCGTCAGGACGGCACTGCCGCCGCTTCCTTTGAAATTCACGCCTCCACTGTGCGTTTCCTCAGCACGCGCGAAGAAACCGCCGCAGCCGCCCAGGGCATGGGCGAAGGCGCACCGGTGGATGACCTTCCTGCTGCTGAAGACGAAATCCCCTTCTAACCCTCCCGCGGGGCGCCAGAACGGTGCCCCGCGTGGTGACTTCCCATGAACAAGAAGAATGCACCCCCGAGGATGCGCCTGCCCGCCGATGCGCCCCTCGTCTACACCAACATGGCGCGCATTGCCCACACCCGTACCGAATTCCTGATCGACCTGGCGCGCTACCTCCCGGGCGAACCCGACGCCGCCGTGCAGGCCCGCGTGCTGCTCACGCCCCTGAGCGCCAAACTGCTCCACCGCGCCCTGGGCGACAGCCTGGCGCGCTACGAATCCGCCTACGGCGAGATTCCCCTGCCCGGCTCGCCCAGCCTTGCCGACGTGCTTTTCCACCCGCCGAAAGACGACCCGCCCACGGAATGACCCCATGCCCAAACTGGAAGCCATCGCCGAAGCCCTGCACGCCGATCTGGAAGCCCGCACCGCGGCGCGCGACCGTGCCCTTGCCAACGCCCGCCAACTTATCCGCTTCTGCGCTCACGCCATCCGCGCCGTCCACCGCGACGACCACGCCCAGGCCGCCGAAAAACTGGCTGCCGCCCGTGCCCTTGCCGAGGAACTGCGCGCCGACCTGGCCGCTTTCCCCGAACTGTATTACGCGGGCTACACCCAGGACGCGCTGAAAGAATTTGCCGAAGCCAGCATCGTGCACGCCCTGACGCGCGACGGCGAAATTCCCGGCCCCGCCGAACTCGGCATCCCGGCATCGGCTTACGTGCGCGGCCTTGCCGAAACCGTGGGCGAACTGCGCCGTCGGGTGCTCGACCTGCTGCGGCATGGCTACTCTGCCGAAATCGAGCGCCTGCTGGGGCTGATGGACGACATCTACGCCGTGCTCGTTACCATGGATTACCCCGACGCCGTGACCTATGGCCTGCGCCGCCTGACCGACATTGCCCGCAGCCTGCTGGAACGTACCCGCGGCGATGTCACCCTGGGCTTGCGCCAGCAGGTGCTGGAAGGCGCTCTCAGCCGCCTGGAAAGCCGCCTCGCCGACGAGACCTGACCCGCACGGAAGGCCTTGCCCATGCGAACCATCCGCGCTTCCGAACTCGGCACGTACCTCTACTGTGCCCGCGCGTGGGGCTATGCCCGCAAGGGCTACCCCTCGGCCAACGAAGAGCGCATGCAAGCCGGTTTGGTTTACCATGAGCAGCACGGGCGGGAGGTCTTTACCATTCGCCTGCTCAAACTGGCAGGTTGGGCGCTGCTGCTCTTTGCCCTTACTGCCCTTGCCGCGTGGTGGGCGTGGCACTTCACCGGGGGGTGACGCCGCCATGACCGCCCTTTATTTCATCGGCATCGTTGCGCTGCTGGGCGTTTTTCTGCTGTGGCTGAGCACCCGCCGCCGCAAAAAAATTGGGCTTCCCGCGGGCAAAGTGGTTTACAGCGATACGGGCATCCGGCGCGAACTGGAAAAGCCCCTCTACGACCGCTCGTTGGGGCTGACAGGCCGCCCCGATTATCTCATCGAGCAGGGCGATTTCCTCATTCCGGTGGAAGTCAAATCGTCCAAAGCGCCGCCTGCGCCCTATGACAGCCACATTTACCAGTTGGCTGCCTATTGCCTGCTGGTGGAACGCCAGATGGGCAAGCGGGTGCCTTACGGGCAACTGCAATACGCCGATCGCACTTTCCGCATTGATTACACCCCCAAACTGGCTGACCAGTTACTGGAACTCCTTGCCGATATGCGCCGTGCCGAGCGCCGCGGCGGGCTGCCGCCGCGTTCCCACGAAACGGCGGCGCGTTGCCGCGCGTGCGGCTTCCAGGAAGTTTGCGACCAAAGCCTGGCTTGAGAGGATGCCATGACACCGATTTCACCCAAGGATATCCCCTTCCAGCGCATCGTGATTGCTGCTCACCCCCAGATCGGGGAAGCCCACGCCGAGGGGCAGCAGGTTGCCGCGTTCCTGCAGCGCCACGGCATTGATGTCTATGCCGGTACGCTTTACGAAGACGAAGTGCGCCGCCGGGTGAGCGAAGGCGAAGCCGACCTGCTCATTGCCTTGGGCGGCGATGGCACCATGCTACGCGCCGGGCACCTTTGCGCCCCCTATGGCGTGCCGGTTTTGGGCATCAACATGGGACACTTTGGTTTTCTCATCGAGGTGGAACGCCACGAGTGGCCGCATACCATGCGCCAACTGCTGCTGGGCGAAGCCTGGATCGAGGAACGCATGATGCTGGCTGCCCATTTGCATCGCGGCAAGGAAATCCTCCAGCGGTGGGACGTGGTCAACGAGGTGGTGGTCAGCCGCGGCCAGTACGTGCGCCCCATCAAGGTGACGGCCTATGTGGATGACCTGCTGCTGGCGCGCTATGTGGCCGACGGGCTGATTACCGCCACGCCCACCGGCTCGACGGCCTACGCGCTGGCTGCCGGCGGCCCGATTTTGCCGCCCGAACTGCGTAACATCCTGCTGATGCCCGTCGCGCCGCACCTCTCGGTGGATCGCGCCGTGGTGCTTTCCGAAGGCAGCACGGTGACGCTGGAAATTGGCACGGAGCATGAAGCGGTCGTGAGTGTGGACGGCCACGACCCGGTGCATCTGGAAAACGGCGACCGGGTGCACGTGCGCGCCAACACCTACCCGTTGAAGTTCGTGCGCTTCCGCGGGCGCGGTTATTTCTATCGCAACCTGACTTCCTACATGAACTGGAACCCCACCGTTGAGAAAGAAAGCCACCGGGGGAATTAAACCATGCGCCACGGACGGCATTTGTTGCTGCTCTTTTTGCTTTTGGGGTTGCTGGGCGCCTCCGCCTGCTCGGCAAACCCGGCCATCGCGCCTGCTCCGGGCGCGCCCCAGGGCGCTGCCACGGCAACGGCCACGCCCTTCGCCCCGGCATCACAAACGCCTATTCCCCCCACAGTGACTTTTACCCCCACGGCGGCTGCTTATCAGCCCGCCACTGTGCAATTCGCCGTGATTGGCGATTTCGGCCTGGCCGGCCCCGCCGAAGCCCACGTCGCCGACCTGGTGCATTCCTGGCACCCTGATTTCATCGTCACTGTGGGCGACAACAATTACCCCAACGGGCAGCACGATACCGTGAAGGAAAACGTCCTGCAATATTACGGCGACGACATCCGCGCCGGGCGCTTTTACCCCGCTTTGGGAAACCACGACTGGCACCAAAACGACATCAGTTCGTTCATCCACGACCTGCGCCCGCCCAATGGCCGCCGCTATTACGATTTTGTGGTGGGGCCAGTGCACATTTTCGTGCTGGATAGCGACTACCGCGAACCCGACGGCAGCACCGCCGATAGCCCGCAAGGGCACTGGCTGCACGATGGCCTGCAGGCTTCCACTTCGCCGTGGAACATTGTCATTTTGCACCATCCGCCCTATTCCTCAGGCCGCCACGGCAGCCAGGAACGCTCGCAGTGGCCCTTTGCCCAATGGGGTGCCGATGCCGTGATTGCCGGGCACGACCATGATTATGAGCGCATCCTGCGCGACGGCATTGTGTATTTCATAGACGGCCTGGGTGGCATTCCCGGCCCCTATTATTTCAAGCCTGTGCCGGTGGAAGGCAGCGTGGTGCGTTACCGCGAGAACTACGGAGCGCTGCGTGTCACAGCCACGGCCACCTCACTGAAATTTGAATTCATCAACGTTGCCAATCAGGTGGTGGATTCCTATACCCTTGGTGACCATTAACGACAGATGCTCGCGGGCTGTTGAACGCAGAGGCACAGAGGAAGCAAAGAGCGCAGAGAAATAACGCCAGGGCGCAGAGAGACGTAAAGGCGCAAAGCCAATGCAGCGCGCTCCGTTTTCCGTGTTTTCAGTGCCTGCTCTGTGCCTCCTGTGGCTTTCAGTCTGCGGCATCTGCGGTTGCTCTTTTTCGGCGCTAAACGATGATCACCCTTGAGGCAAAACCATGACGGCGTTTATCCTTCTCAATCCCTATGCCAACCGCTGGCAGGCCGGGCGGCAGCGCGCTGCGGTGGAAGACGCTTTCCGCCGCGCGGGCGTGGCCTGCACCCTTGCCGTCACCGAGCACCCGCGGCACGCCATTGACCTGGTTGCCGAGGCCGTGCAGGCGGGCTACGCGCCCATTGTGGCCGCCGGCGGCGACGGCACCATCGGCGAAGTCGTCAACGGCATGGCGCGCGGTGCGGGCGATGCCCCTTGGCCGCCGCTGGGAGTGCTCCCGCTGGGCACCGCCAACGATTTGGTGGACAACGTCGGCCTGCCCCGCGACCTGAACGCTGCCGTGGCAGCCATTGCCCGCGGCAGGGCCCGCCCGATGGACGCGCTGCGCATGACCGTGCGCGATGCCGACGGCAACACCACCGTGTGGTACAGCGTGAACAACACGGCCTTGGGGCTGGAACCGACCATCACCTGGTTGCAGCAGGAAATGCGCTGGGCGAAGGGCACGCTGCGCTATTTGCTGGCGACCCTGCGGGGCATCCTGAGGCACCCCATCTGGCAGGCAACCCTCAAATGGGAAGGCGGCGAATACCGCGGGGCGGTCAACCTGGTTTCCGTGGGCAATCACCGGCGCACCGGCGGGCTGTTTTACATGACGCCCCACGCCGATGGCTTCGACGGCCTGCTGACCTTCATCTACGGTCACGCCCCCACCCGCAGGCGGGTGCTGCAAGCCCTGCCCCACGCCCTGCGCGCCGAAGAAGGTCACATTGCCACCGTGCCCGAAATCCACGAAGTGCACAGCCCCTGGCTGGAAGTCGGCCTCACCCCCGCCAGCCCCTTCCACGCCGACGGCGAACTCTACGTGCTGAATGCGGTGCAGGTGCGCTATGAGGCGCTGGCGGGGCAGGTAAAGTTGGTGGTGGGGGATTGAGGCAATTCAGGAATTGCACCTGGTGCGCCTTTGTGTTAAATCCGTGCCTATCCGCAATCATCCGCGTTCATCCGCGGGCCATTTTCCAAAGGTTGCACAGTTACTTGTCAGGGCTGGAGAAGTTCCCCTGTAGTACAATATCGCCATGACGTCCCCTGAACTGCCCCCTGAGGCCATCCGCGAACTGGGTCGCCGGGTGGCCGATTTCGTTACTGGGTACCTCACGGCTTTAGGCGATCAGCCTGTTGCCGCCCACACCACGGCGGCGGATTTGCGCGCCCTGCTGGAAGAACCCCTGCCCCGCCAGCCGCAGGGCATCGAGGGCGCTTTCGACGATTTCCTGCAGAAAGTGGCCGCCCCCTCGGTGCGGGTGGGGCATCCCCGCTTTCTGGCGTGGATGCGCACCTCGCCGCTGGCGGGGGCGGTTTTCGCCGAGGCGCTGGCCGCCGCGCTCAACCAGTCGGTGGCGGTGTGGCAGGGCGCGCCCGCGGCCACCGAGGTGGAACGCTTAGTGCTGCGCTGGCTGCTCGGTCTCACCGGCTACGCGCCCGACGCCGAGGGCATCCTCACTTCGGGCGGCTCGATGGCAAATTTCATCGGCCTGCTGCTCGCCCGCCAGGCTGCTTTCCCCGACGTGCGGGAACACGGCGTGCGCAGCCTGCCGCCGGTGGCGTTCTACCTTAGCCCGGAAACCCACTATTCTTCGGTCAAGGCCATCGAAATGATGGGCTTTGGCAAGGATGCCGTGCGCTGCGTGCCCACCGACCGCAGCCGCCGGATGCACCCGCTTTCGCTGCGCCGCGCCATCCGCAGCGACCGGCGGGAAGGCATTGTGCCCGTGGCCGCCGTCGCGACTTTGGGCACCACCGCCACCGGCGCGTGCGACCCCGTCGCCGAAATTGCCGAGATTTGCGCCGAAGAGGGCCTCTGGCTGCATGTGGATGGGGCTTATGGCGGGCTTTCGGCGGCCATTCCCACCGCCGCCAACTGCGCCCGCGGCCTCGCCCGGGCCGATTCTTTCACCGTTGACCCCCACAAGATCCTCTTCGTGCCCTTCGAGGCAGGCGCGGTTTTCACCCGCCACCGCGGGCTGCTGCCCGCCACCTTTGCCACCCGCGCCGCTTACCTGCCCAACGCCGAGGACGAAGGCTTTCACTTCCGCGATTACGGCCCGCAACTTTCGCGTAACTTCCGCGCCCTGAAAATCTACCTCACCCTGAAAATCTACGGCATGGACGCCATCATCCACGCCTGGGAACGCCAGCACCGCCTTGCGGCGCAGTTTGGGGCGCAAGTCGAAGCCGCCGCCGATTTCCAACTGCTCGCGCCGGTTTCGTTGGGCATTGTCACCTTCCGCTATGCGCCGCCCGACCTCGGCGAAGCCGCCCTCGATGCCCTCAACAAGGCGCTGGTGCCCGTGCTGCAGCGGCACGGCAAAGCCTTCCTTTCGCTCACCCATCTGGGGGAAACCGAAGCCCTGCGGGCGTGCTTCATCTCTTACCGCACCACCGAAGCCGACCTGCCCCTGCTGCTGGAAGCCGTGCGGGAAGCCGGGCAGGAAGCACTCGCCGCCTGAGGCTGCATGAACGCTGCCCTTTCGCCCCTCGCCGCCGCCCTGCTGGCCTGGTACGCTGTTCACAAGCGCGCCCTGCCGTGGCGCGACCATCCCGACCCCTACGCGGTGTGGGTTTCCGAAGTGATGTTGCAGCAAACCCAGGTGGCGACGGTGATGCCCTACTTCGCCCGCTGGATGCAGCGTTTCCCCACGGTGGAAGCCTTAGCCGCGGCGGACGAGCAGGAGGTGCTCGCCCTGTGGGAAGGGCTGGGCTATTACCGCCGGGCGCGGGCGCTGCACCGGGCCGCGCGGGAAATCGTCGCCCGCCACGGGGGAAGCCTGCCCGCCGACCCCAGCGCCCTGCAAAGCCTGCCCGGTATCGGCAAATATACCGCCCATGCGATTGCTTCGCTGGCTTTCGGGCGCGATGTGGCGGTGCTGGATGGCAATGTCAGGCGGGTGTTTGCCCGCGTGGCGGCGTTAGAAACGCCCATCGACACCGCTGCGGGCGAGAAGGCGCTGTGGGCGTTAGCGGAAAGCCACCTGCCGCCGGGGCGCGCCGTCGATTACAACCAGGCGCTGATGGATTTGGGCGCCACGGTCTGCACGCCGCGCGCGCCGCGCTGCGTTGCCTGCCCGCTAACTGCTTTTTGCAAAGCCCGGCAAAACGGCAACCCCGAAGCCTTCCCCAAAAAGCAGCGCCGCCAGCGGCAGCCCCATTACACCGTGGTGGCCGCGGTCATCCGCCGCGGCGGGCGCGTGCTCATCGCCCAGCGCCCCGCCGAGGGGTTGCTGGGCAGCCTGTGGGAGTTTCCGGGCGGCAAGGTCGAGCAGGGGGAAACGTTAGAAGCCGCCCTGCGGCGGGAAATTCGGGAAGAACTGAATGCGGAAATTGCCGTCGAAGCCCCCTTTGGCGTCTACCGCCATGCTTACACCCATTTTCGGGTGACGCTGCACGCCTTTCTGGCACGGCTGGAAGGCAGTGAACCGCAAGCCGTGCAGGTGCAGGCGCTGCGGTGGGTTTCCCCGGAAGCGTTGGCCGGTTTCCCCATGGGCAAAATCGACCGCCAGATTGCCCGCCGCTGCCGCGAGGCATGTGGCGGCTAATCTTCCGCCGGCTTCCCCTCGGCCAGCCAGTCGTTCATTGCGTTGCGGGCTGCGCGGGTAATGACGAATACGAAAATGACGAACCCCACCACCGCTGCCACGCGGAAGCCTACCGCCAGGTAGGTGATTTTATCCCACAACATATAGCCGATGAAGGTGAGGAAGGCAATCCAGGAAATTTCCCCCAGCAGCACGGCGCCTAACAACTTGCGCCACGGCACCTGCGCGATGCCCGCGGCGATCAGCGCGGGCACGCCGCTCAGCGTGAACTTGGCAAACAACAGGAAAGCCACTGCCCGCTCCCGCAGTTTGCGTTCCAGCGGGCGCACTAAGGGGTAGCGTTTCTCGACTTTCTCCATCCAGTGGCCGCGTTCGCTTACCCAGCGCCCCACGCGAAACCAGAACGCGTCGGCAGCCAGGTTGGCTAATACCGCCGTCCAGAAGACCTTCCACGGGTCGAGCAGCCCGGTGGCGGCAAGCACGGCACCGGCAATGGTGGTGGTGGGGCCTTCCAGGAAGACCAGCGCACCAAACCACAAATAGTGCCAGTGCGCCGCGTGATGGAGAACCCATTGCATCGTAGGTAGATGAGGCATTGCGCTATTTTACCCGATAGTTTTCCACAAGGTAACTGTTCAGCCTTTGAGTCTATCTGAAAATTCTTTGCAGATGAGTCACTGCGAGGTGGGCTGAGCAATGACGAAGCCCGCCGAAGCAGTCTCCTGACCGATAAAAAGGGGGGATTGCTTCGCCCTGGAGCCTGCGCCGAGCGCAGTGAGGGGGGGCTCGCAATGATACAATATTTTTCGGATAGAGTCTTTGGGAAACAGCTCGCAGACGAGCGCGGATAATATGCGAATGGACGCGGATCTAACACAAGGGCGCAGAGAGGCGCAAAGATGCAGAGAGAGATGCCAGGGTTGCCAAGTAGGGCGAGATAGTTTCTCTTTGGAACCGAACAGTTACGCCGCGGGCAGAACCACAGTTTTGCCAGCCAGGGTGGCAACTTCCAGCGGTGTTGCATAAAGGGCGCTCAGTCGCTCGGCAGTCAGGGCTTCGGAGGGTGCACCGGCAAAGTGCAGGTGGCCTGCTTGCAGCAAGAGGATATGGTCGGCAATCTCGGCGGCGGCCTGGGGGTCGTGGGTCGAGAAAACCACCGTGCGATCTTCATCGGCGAGGGCTTTCATGAGCCTCAAAATGCGCTGCTTGTTACCCACATCCAGGTGGGCTGTTGGCTCGTCGAACAGAATCACGGCGGCATCCTGCACCAGTGCCCGCGCCACCAGCACCAGTTGGTGCTCGCCGCCGCTGAGGGAAGCCACCTCGCGCCCGGCGAGGTGCGCAATGCTTGCCCGTTCGAGGGCGGCATCGACGCGGGCTTCGTCCTGCGCTGTGGGTTGCGCCAGCCAGCCCAAATAGGGCGAGCGCCCCAGGAGCAGGTATTCCCGCACGCGAAAGGCAAACGGCACGTGTTCCCGCTGGGGCACCAGCCCCACGTGGCGGCTCAGCGCTGCTCGCCCGTAAGCCGCGAGCGGTTTCCCGCGAAGCAGGATTTCACCTCGCCAGGGGCGGTGCAGCCCCAGGAGCAGGTGCAGCAAGGTGGTCTTGCCTGCGCCGTTGGGCCCCAGCAGGGCGGTAACCTGCCTGCCGGGTATGTGGCAGGTCACGCCCGCCAGCACCGGCGGCTTGTTTCGCTGGTAGCCAAAGGTAATGCCTTGAACTTGAAACACAGGGGCCATGCTGCTTCGCCTTGTTGACGTCTTGCAACAGGCGATTGTAACACACTCCTCCTCGGTGCCGCGGCAACTTTCCCATACGGGCGCACGCAAATGTTGTAGAAGCGTGGTTGTTCGTCTTTGGGAAAATAGACCACGGATGATCACGGAAGCACACGGTTTTTTTAACGCCAAGGTCGCCAAGATGACGCCAAGCCCGCCAGGAAGGGATAACGCCAAGGCGCAGAGGGGCACAAAGAGCAACCGTGATAAAAGTCAAGCCTGTAGCGAGGAAAGTTGGGGCTGCCAGGGTTGCATAGAGCGAACCATCGCGTTGAGAATCACAAGCAACTTGCGCATACAAGCCACTACGGCAACCAATCT
>JALVOR010000205.1 GCA_027026295.1 Anaerolineales bacterium
TTCATGTCATGGCGGGCCGCCGTAGGCGGCGAAGCCATCTCCCAGACGGTGGAGGAGACCGCTTCGGCGGTCTACGACCACCTCGCGGTGACATAAAGGGAAGGAACTGCGTAACTCCTAAACTATTTTATCATGCGTTCCCACCCGCCACTTTGCGGAACACCACGTCCTTTTCGCCGGCTTCGTTCTCTTCCACATCCACTTCGATGGTGTCGCCAGGGGTAAATTCGCCGCTCAGCAGGCGGATGGCCAGCGGGCCTTCGATGTGTTTCTGCAGGGCGCGCTTCAGCGGGCGGGCGCCAAAGTCGGGGTCGTAGCCGATTTCCGCTAAGTAATCGCGCGCCGCGTCGGTCAACTGCACGGTCAGGTCCCGCTCAGCCAGCCGCTCGGCGACCTCGGCCATCTGCAGATCCACGATCTTCCGCATGTCTTCCCTGCTCAGCGGCGAGAACATGATGATTTCGTCGATGCGGTTGAGAAATTCGGGGCGGAAGGTGGCCTTCAGGGCTTTCTCGATTTTTCCCTGCGCCTTGCGGTCTTCGTCGCCGTTGCTTTCCCCTTGCAGGAAGCCCAGCGAACCCGACTTGCGCACGAATTCGGTGCCCAGGTTGGAGGTCATGATGATGACCGTGTTGCGGAAGTCGACCACCCGCCCCTGGCCGTCGGTGAGGCGGCCATCGTCGAGGATCTGCAGCAGCGAATTCCACACCTCGGGATGGGCTTTTTCGATTTCGTCGAACAAGATCACCCGGTAGGGGCGGCGGCGGACGGCTTCGGTGAGTTGCCCGCCTTCTTCATAGCCCACATAGCCCGGCGGCGCGCCAAACAGCCGCGAAACTGTGTGCTGCTCGCGGTATTCGCTCATGTCCACCCGCACTAAGGCGTCTTCGTCGTCGAACAGGAATTCGGCCAGCGCCTTGGCCAATTCGGTTTTGCCCACGCCTGAGGGGCCGATGAAAATGAACGACCCGATGGGGCGGCGGGGGTCCTTCAGCCCTGATCTGGCACGGCGGATGGCGTCGGAAATGGCCGCAATGGCCTCGTGCTGCCCCACGATGCGCTCGTGCAGGCGCTCTTCCATGTGCAGCAGGCGCTCGGCTTCGGTTTCCATCATCTGGGTCACGGGAATGCCCGTCCACTGGGAAACCACCTCCGCGATGTCTTCGGCGTCCACTACCTCGTCCAGTTGGTTTTCGGCTTCCCACGCTGCCTTGCGGCGGTGGAAATCTTCTTCCATCTGCAGGCGTTCCATTTTCTTGGTGGCGGCGCGCTCATAATCACGGGCTTCCCGTGCCTGCTCTTCTTCGGCCACTAGGCGGTCGATTTCGGCTTTGGCGTCCCGCAGTTCGGGCGGCAGGGAATACAGCGCGACGCGCAGTTTGGCGGCGGCTTCGTCGATGAGGTCGATGGCCTTGTCGGGGAGATGGCGGTCGGTCACATAGCGGCTGGAAAGCCGCGCCGCGGCCACCAGCGCCTCGTCGGTAAAGCGCACGCCGTGGTGGGCTTCATAACGGTCGCGCAGGCCATGCAGCATTTCGATGGTGTCTTCGATGCTCGGCTCTTCCACATACACGGGCGCGAAGCGGCGCTCTAACGCGGCGTCTTTTTCAATGTATTTGTGGTATTCGTCGAGGGTGGTCGCGCCGATGCACTGCAACTCGCCGCGCGCCAGCGCGGGCTTGAGCATGTTAGAGGCGTCCATTGCGCCCTGGGCCGCGCCCGCGCCCACCACGGTGTGCAGTTCGTCGATGAAAAGGATGATTTCGCCTTCCGAACGCTTGACGTCTTCGATGGCGGCCTTCAGGCGCTCTTCGAAGTCGCCGCGAAAGCGCGAACCGGCAATCATCGCGCCCAGGTCAAGGGAAACCACCCGCTTGCCCGCCAAAATTTCGGGCACGTCGCCTTCCACAATTTTCTGCGCCAGCCCTTCGACGATGGCGGTTTTGCCCACCCCGGCTTCGCCGATGAGCACCGGGTTGTTCTTCGTGCGGCGGGAAAGCACCTGAATCACCCGCAAAATCTCGCCATCGCGCCCGATGACCGGGTCGAGTTTGCCTTCCCGCGCCAGGCGGGTGAGGTCGCGGGAATACTTTTCGAGGGCGCGGTAGCGGCTTTCGGCGCGGCGGTCGGTCACTTTTTGCCCGCCGCGAATTTGCTGAATGGCCTGATAAACGCGATCCTTGGTCACGCCCGCCGAAGCCAGCAGGGTTGCCGCGGGGGTGTTCCGCTCGTTGAGGATGGCAAGAAAGAGGTGCTCGGTGGAAATGTATTCGTCCTGCAGGCGATTGGCTTCCTGATTTGCCATATCCACGATGCGCTTGACGCGCGGGGTGATGAAAATTTGCCCCGCGCCGCTGCCGAAAATGTTGGCTTTGGGCGTGGTGCGCAGCACATGGTCAACCTGCTGCATCAATTTTTCGGGGGGAATGCTGAGGATTTCCAAAATCTGCGACACCACACCATCGGGTTGCTCCAACAGCGCCAGCAAAATGTGCTCGGTATCGATTTGGGTATGCCCGTAACGCTGAATGAGTTCGGCAGCCCGCTGGGCAACGGCCTGGGCGCGCTCGGTAAAACGGTCGAAACGCATCATGGAGGTTCCTTCCTGCAAGCAAGTGATTGTCAGTTTATCCACAGAGATGAGCACAGATTGAGCAGAAAACTTCGTAAGGCGCAGGATTTACCCTGATTTCTTGGCAGCCTTGGTGTCGTCTTGGCGAACTTGGTGCCCAAAAAAATCCGTGACCATCCGTGTTATCCGTGGTCTATTCCCTTGTGACTGAACAGTTACGAAAATTATATCATCGGGGCTCGTTCAGGGCGCGGGTAATCGCCGCGGCAATGCGTTCCTCGTCGAAACCCACAATGCGCTCACCGCCTACGAGAAAAGCCGGGTAACGACGCACACCCCGCAGCGCCAGCCACATGCCGCGCGGCGATTGGGCATTGACGATTTGCACAAACAGTTGGTTGGGAAAGCGTTCCCCCAAGCGGGAAAGCAGCGCCGTCAACTGCTCCCATTCTTCCTGCACCTCCGGAGGGTACGATGCCAGGTCTTGCTGGCGCACCTGGTCACCGATGCCGGCGTTGTCAAACAATATCTGGCGGCGGGAGCAGTGCTGCAAACTGCCAACCACGCGGGCAACCACTTCGATTTTCACGCGCTGGGAAGGTGGGGTCATGGCACAAATTCCTTTCCAAAGTGTAATTGCTCAGCCCTGGCAAAGAAAAATTGCAGATTGCACGGCCTTCAAACCACAGAAAACACAGAAACGGAGCAATTCGTGAGGCGTTGCTTCGTCAATTCGTAGCGTCCGAAGTATCACCGTGCCAACCTTTGGAGACCCTGGCATTCGAAAAATCCGTGTGCGTCCGTGACTATCCGTGTCGCCCGTGGCCCATCTTTCCAAACCTGAACAGTTTTTCACTGCATCGCAGCGTCAAGGCGTGGGCACCGGCGTGGGGGAAAGCGTGGGTGAGGCCGTAGGCATAGGGGTAAGGGTCACCACATAGAGCATTGGTGTCCAGCCAACGCGCCCTTCAGGGTCAATGACTTCCACCCACACCATGCCGCCGACAATCGCGGTGTGGTAAGTCACCTGCAAAGGCGTACCTTCCCGCAAGATAGCAATAATCGGGCCGTTGGGCGACTGACGCAGGCGCACCCCATGCCAGTGGGTATTGGCAACCCGGGCGGGCGCTGGCGTGGGTGTAGGGGTGTTCGTTGCCGTCGGCGTTGCCGTGGCCGTGTTGGTAGGGGTTGGCGTTGCCGTGGCCGTGGGGGTCGCCGTCGCGGTCGCTGTTGCCGTCGCGGTGGGAGAAGGGCCAGGCGTGGGTGTGTAAGTCGGCGTGGGGGGAATCAGAGGATCCAAACGGGTGTAAACCGTCTGCTCCACCACGATGGAAACCGGGCGATTGAGGCGGGCAGCGATGCGTTCCTGCAAACCGCGCACTTCTTCATACCGCAGCGTGCGCTCGGTGCGGATTTGCAAATTCATGTGCAGCGTACCGTTCAATTCCTTGAAATTCATTCCCACCAATTCGGCATTGGCGCCCACTTTGGCAATTTCCTCGTTCACCACGCCGTCGATCAGGCTGGTTTCCGCCGCCTGATGCACGAAACTGGCGCTCAGGTAAGCCAGTGGCAGCAACAACACCAGCACCAGCACGCCGGAAAACTGCATCACCCGCGGCAGATCGCGCACGCTGCGAATCTGGAACACGGTGGTTTCCCCAAAATTGAGGGCGTAGAAAACCACCATCGAAGCAAAGGCAATGGCAATGGCGTTGGTAATGAAAAGCAGCAGCGCGCCGCCGGCCACATCCCAACGCCCCAGGCCAACGCCAATGCCAACCACATCCAGCGGCGGCATCAGTGCAGTAGCAATGGCGACGCCCGGCAGGGAAGGCGACACCGAAGGCAGCGCCCACGCAAAGGCAGCCGCTGCGCCGCCCGCCAGCGCAATGGCGAGATCGATCGGGCCGGGGCGGATGCGGGCGAGGACTTCGTGGGGCAAATGCTGCAAAGGCACGAAGGGCAGCGGGCGATTGATGAGGGTCAGCACCAGCGCCGTGACAATGGCGACCAGTGCGCCGCGCACCAACGCGCTGGCGGCATCTTTCAGAAGGCGGTCGTCACCGGTGAGGGAAGACAACCCCAGCCCCAAAATGGGCGTCATCAGCGGCGCAACGAGCATGGCGCCGATGACCGTAGCCCCCGAATCGATCAGCAGCCCCAAGGTGGCAATTACGCTGGAAAGCAGCACCATGAGGAAATAGTCGAAATCGGGGCGCGAACCCTCGCGCAATTGCACGATGACCGCACCGCGACGCTTGACATCCACGGCGCGCATTTGCCGTCGCCACCAGCCAAGCAGGCGCATCCGCCGCGAGAGGTGCGGCGGCTCGGGAGAAGGAAAAGGCTCAGGAGAAACGGGCGTGGATGGAGATTCCTGGTCGGGCATACGTCATCCTGCTTTGGTGTAGCGTTCCTTGAGCGGGGCAACGGGCAAAACGATTTGACCTTCCTGTGGATCGCCCAAGATGGTGACTTCGGCGGGGGCGTGAACGGCTTTGTGGGCCGTGAAGGCCGCGAGCAAGGCGTCGAGTTCCCCCGAGTCAAGCAAATGTTCGGTGGGCAGCACGCCCTGCAAAAGCCGATGGCGGGTGAGTTCCTCGAAAACCCGCAAAGGGTTATCCAGCGGCAAATCCTGCTCGCGCAAGACCAGTTGGCGCTGAATGCGCCCTTCGAGGCTTTCTTTCGGGAAGGGCAAATGCCCCAAGAGGGCTGCAAAACCAGCGTAAGGGTAGGTTTCCAGCACCTGATGGGCAGCGCCTTCGGTGGGGTAAGGCTGATAACCCATGCGCTTGAGGTGACGGCAAAGGTGGAAACTGACCTGTACCCACGAAGGGGCGTCTTCAGGACGGGAAGGCGTGGGAAGCATGCGCAGGTTGTGCTGCCGCAGCAGGTATTCCGCCACGCGCCCCTGCTGCCAGCGCCCCGGACGCAGCCCCGCGGGCAAAGAAGCGCGGTAATCGGGCTGCTGCAACAGCCCCAAACTGGGCGCGCAGGGCGCACCCACAGCGACCACCGCCTGCTTCTGCCCACCGCAAAACGCCAACACTTCCGCCGTGTTCCCGCGAGAAAGGGCAAGCAGGTTGAACTCGGCATCCAGCGCGGCGTAAGGCATCGCCTGTTTGCTCAACGGCACAATGCCAATGTAGGTTGCCCGGGAAAGCCACATAAGCCCTTCCTTGGTTCAAGCCGCAGCGGGTAGACGCTTTCAGTTTAGCGCATGTTGGGCGGAAGGTCAAATCGGCGGGCTGTTTCGGGTGCAAGCAAAATATGTAGAAATGGCTGCCCTGTTATGGGGTGAGGGCAAAGAAACCACAAAACCACAGAAAACACAGAAACGGGGCAATTCGTGAAGCGTTACTTCGTCAATTCGTAGAAAACCAAAGCAACACCATGCCGAATTCAACCCTCTCTGCGCCTCTTTACGCTCCTCTGTGCCTCGGCATTATCCTTTCTTTGCGTGCTTTGCTTTCTCTGCGCCTTAGCGTTACAAAAAATCCGCGTGCATCGTGACAACCCATGTCATCCGTGGCCTGTCTTCCCAAGGCTGAACAGTCACGCTTCAACAACAATTGCCTGCACCCGCGAGAAGCAGCAAAGTGACGCGCTCCAAAAACGAAGGGGCGGCCCGAAAGCCGCCCCGATTGCAATTCACAAGCCTTTGGCAAGCGCAAGGGTCAGGCTGCGCTCTCTTTGGGTCGGGGGGTTGCCCGCTTGGGCACCGGCGGCGGGAAGATGGCTTCGAACTCGCTGCGCGAGATGGTTTCCTCTTCCAGCAATTTCTGCGCCACGGCGTCCAGTTTGTTGCGATATTCCTTCAAAATGGCGCGGGCACGGGCATAAGCCTCGTTGACCAGACGGCGCACTTCAGCATCGATTTGTTCGGCGATGGTCTCGGAGTAATCCCGCTGCTCGGCAATTTCGCGTCCAAGGAAAACCAGTTCCTCTTTCTTGCCATAAACCAGCGGTCCCAGGTTTTCGCTCATGCCCCAGCGGGTCACCATGGTGCGCGCCAGGCGGGTGACGCGTTCCAGGTCGTTGGAAGCACCCGAGGTGATGTCGTCGAATACCAGTTCCTCGGCGGCGCGCCCGCCCAGCAATCCCACCATGTCGGCAAACACCTTGCGGCGCGACATCAGCGTGCGGTCCTCTTCCGGCAGGGTTAGCGTGTAGCCGCCTGCCATGCCGCGGGCAATAATCGAAACCTTGTGCACCGGGTCGGCTTCCGGCAGCGCCTGCATCACCACAGCATGGCCGGCTTCATGGTAAGCCACGATACGCTTTTCCTCTTCGGTGATGACGCGGCTCTTGCGCTCGGGCCCAGCCAGCACACGCTCGACGGCTTCCTCGAAATCTTGCTGCTCGATGACCGTGCCGCCGCGGCGGGCTGCCAGAATGGCGGCTTCGTTGACCAGGTTTTCCAGGTCGGCACCGACAAAGCCCGGCGTGGTGCGCGCCAGTACGCCCAGGTTGACATCGGGGGAAATCGGCTTGCCGCGCACATGCACGCGAAGGATGGCTTCCCGCCCGCGCATGTCGGGGCGGTCAAGCACCACACGGCGGTCGAAGCGACCGGGGCGCAGCAGCGCCGGGTCGAGGATGTCAGGGCGGTTGGTGGCAGCCATCACGATGATGTTGGTGTCGCTGTCGAAGCCGTCCATTTCCACCAGCAACTGGTTGAGGGTTTGTTCGCGCTCGTCGTGGCTGCCGCCCAAACCCGCGCCGCGCTGGCGGCCTACGGCGTCAATCTCGTCCACGAAGACGATGCAGGGCGAATGCCGCTTGGCCTGGTCGAACAGGTCGCGCACGCGGCTGGCGCCCACACCGACGAACATTTCCACGAATTCCGAACCGGAAATGGAGAAAAAGGGCACCCCGGCCTCGCCCGCAACGGCTTTCGCCATCAGGGTCTTGCCCGTACCCGGAGGGCCCACCAGCAGCACACCCTTGGGAATACGCGCACCCAGTTTGAGGAATTTTTCCGGTTCCCGCAAGAACTCCACGACTTCCTGCAGTTCTTCTTTGGCCTCGTCCACACCGGCCACATCGTCGAAAGTGACCATCGGGCGGTCGCCCGTGAACATGCGCGCCCGCGATTTGCCAAAGGAAAGCGCACCGCCCCCGCCCTGGCTCTGGCGCATCAGATACCAGAACATGACCACGACCAAAATCACCGGCAAAATATACATGATGCCGGTAAAAATATCCGGCCAAATGCTCGGCGGGTGGAAGTCCAGTTTGACCCTGTCGGGTGCAAGGTCTTCTGGCGTCGCACCCAGGTCGCGAATCTGCTGCAAAAAACCTTCGCCGGGCTCGATGTTGGCGGATTCCTTGGTGCCGTCCTTGTAAATGACCGTGACCTCGGTCTCTTCCACGATCAGGCGGGTGATTTTGCCCGCGTGCAGGTCGGCAACGACCTGGTTGATATAAAGCGGTGTTGGCGCTTTCTGGTTGCCGTTGTAGCTATACCATATCAGGGCCGCGATAGCCAGAAAGATGAAAAAATAGAGTACCGAAGCCCGATTGCGAGGAGATGGCTCCACAGTAACCTCCGTTAAGTACAAAAACCACGCAACGCAACGGCATTGCGCTCTCAAATGCTTATCGTACGCAAATTATACCAGCCAGGAATGCGCTAAAGCGAATTCTAACACTTTCCTCACAAAAACTATGCCTGGCTTTGCAGGCTGGCGCGTTCCACATGGTGGCGTTTAAGCCCTATGGAAAGCAGGAAGAGCACCACAGCGAGGCCCCCCAACACCTGGAACGAGGCTGCATAACCCGCCACACCGCCGCCCATGCTGGCTGCCACCGCCCCCACCACCGCGCCGGTGAGCATTTGCCCTACCTTCGTCATCACCGAAATCAACGCCTGCGCCGAAGCGCGCTCTTCAGGCGGGGCTTCCCCTAACATGATGTAGCGCAGCGGCGCACCCAACAGCGCCGAAAGCCCAAAGCCAACGAGGATGGCGGCGATGTAGAAAACCGTCGTGCTGAGGTGGACAAAACCCAGCATCGCCGTGCCAGCCGCGGCCAATGCCGTGCCCAACATCACAACAAGCCGCGAACCTACTTTGTCGAGGCCATGCCCAAAGAGCGGCGCGCCAATGGAAAGCGTCGCCACGACGGGCAGCAGCATGAAACTGGCCTTGGATTCGCTCACCGCAAACGCCGCTACCAGCAACGCCGGGATGAACACCATGCTGCCCTCAATGATACCTGCCCCCAACGCCAGTGCATTGGCAAGCACCAACTGGCGGCTGCCGAACAGCCGCGGGTGAATGATGGGATCGGCAGCGCCACGTTCCACCCATGCCAGCACCGGTATCAGGGCAATGCCCAAGAGCAGGAAACCAACCACCTTGGGCGATCTGGCGCTTGCGGCGAGATCGGTGGCATCCAACTGGTTGAGGGCATATGCCAGGCTGCTGAGCAGCACCGCCAGCAGCAACATGCCCTGCCAGTCGGCTTTGCCGTCGCTGGGCTTGCCTTCCGCCGGCAGCCAGCGCCACGCCGCAGGGATGAGCAGCAACGCAAAAGGCACCGGCCCCCAGAACAGCATGTGCCATGTGAAGTATTTGAGTACCACACCCGCCAAAATCGGGCCAATCAGGAAAGCAACGCCGAACACCGAGCCAATGATGCCCAACGCCCACCCGCGGCGTTCTGGCGGGAAAGTGTCGCCGATGACCGCCGACGCCACCGGGAAAATGCCCCCCGCCCCAAAACCCTGAATGCCGCGTCCCACAACAACCCATGTCAGCGAGGGGGCTAACGCCACCACCACCGAACCGACCACGAACAACAGCACATCGACAACATACACGTCGCGCCGCCCCAGCCGGTCAGAAATTTTCGCCATCAGCGGCGTGCCGATGAGATTGAAAAGCAGGTAAGTGGTGAACACCCACACCACAGCGCGATCGGTGGCGTGGAAACCATCGCGAATCGCCGGAAGCGCAGGGCCGATGATGGCAATATCCAACGCCGCCATCAACACACCCAGGAAAAGCACGCCCAAAACCTTGCCGGTATTTTCCGCCTTCATATGTTCTCCCATGTTGGCTTACCGCGCGGTAAGCCGGAATCGGAGGTAATTGTACCACCGCTAAAGTATCGCGTCGCGCTGCTTTTGAAGACAAAAGTAGTTGTTATCGGCGTCCTCCGCGGCCTGTTTTCTTCAGGCTGAACAGTTACACGCAAAAAAAGCCCGCACACGCCCGCCGGGCTTGGGCAAACGCGTGCTTCAGCCGGTTTACAGCGTAAACTCGATTTGAATTTGCGGCTTGGGCGGGTTGGTGCGCCGCTCGATTTCCTTCGCGATGGTTTCCTCATCGGGCACCAGTCCCGCCGCTTCCCGCGCTTTCTGGCATTCCTCGCAGGGGCACAACTTGCGCAGGTAATCCCAGTTGTAGATGCCGTAGTGATGGCCGTCTTCCCACAAAATGTTGATGCCGTAATTGCCCACGGGGTCAATGCCGCTGATGCGCACTTTGGGCGAATCTTCGATTTCTGGCAGGTAGAACACCACCGGGTCGGGATCGCGGTGCATGTTTTCGTGCCCACCAGCGCATTCCGCGCACGGGCAGGCGTGGCGCAGCAGCGAAAACGAATACACGCTCTTGTGGCCATCTTCCCAAACAATGGTCAACTCGGCTTTCTCGCGGTCAGCCGTAATGCTGGCAGGTCGTGTCATGGTGGTCATGGTCATTCACCTTCCTTGGAGAATAGCATACCCAATCCTTGCGAGAGGAAGTTTAACAAGAGCCGCCCCAGAAAGCAAGGGCACGGCAACGTTCGCGGCGCTTTTGGAGCAAACCTGCTGCGGGGAGTATAATGAGAGCGCCAACATTCCTTTCCCCCGCGGAGGTTACGATGCCTCGTGGATTCAAACCCACGCCCCTCAAACGGCGCTTTCCCGTGCCTTCTGACATTGAAATTGCCCAGGAAGCCAACCTCAAGCCCATCACCCAGGTGGCTGAGGAAGCCGGCATTTTGCCCGCTGAACTGGAACTTTACGGCGAAACCAAAGCCAAAGTACGCCTCAGCGTGCTGCAACGCCTTGCCGACGCGCCCAACGGCAAGTACATCGACGTCACCGCCATCACCCCCACACCCCTCGGCGAAGGGAAAACCACCACCACCGTGGGGTTGAGCCAGGCTTTGGGGGCGCATCTGGGGCAGAAGGTGTTTACCTGCATCCGCCAGCCCAGCCAGGGGCCTACTTTTGGCATCAAGGGCGGCGCGGCGGGCGGCGGCTATTCGCAGGTCATCCCCATGGAAGATTTCAACCTGCACCTCACCGGCGACATCCACGCCGTCACCGCCGCCAACAACCTGCTCGCCGCCGCACTGGATACCCGCATGTTCCACGAGTGGCGGCAGAGCGATGAAGCCCTCTTCCGCCGCCTGTTCCCGGTCAAACATGGCAAACGCCAGGTGGCGCGGGGGCTGCGTTCCCGCATGGCGAAACTGGGCATTGCCGAAGACGACCTCGACAACCTCACCCCCGAACAGCGCCGCCGCCTGGTGCGGCTGGATGTCGACCCCGACACCATCACCGTGCGGCGGGTGATTGACACCAACGACCGCCTGCTGCGGGCAATCGAAATCGGGCTCGGCCCTGACGAAAAAGGCTTCACCCGCCGCACCGGCTTCGATATCAGCGTGGCGAGCGAAATCATGGCCATCCTGGCGCTCACCACCAGCCTGGCCGACATGCGCGCCCGCCTGGGGCACATGGTGATCGCCCTCGATCGCGACGGCAACCCCGTCACCGCCGAAGATTTGGGCGTGGCCGGTGCACTGGCCGTGCTGATGAAAGACGCCATCAAGCCCACCCTGATGCAAACGCTGGAAGGCACGCCGGTGTTCGTGCACGCCGGCCCCTTCGCCAACATTGCCCACGGCAACAGTTCCATTTTGGCCGACCTCATCGCCCTCAAACTGGTCGGCCCCGACGGCTACGTGGTGACCGAATCGGGCTTCGGCGCGGACATCGGCATGGAAAAGTTCTTCGACATCAAAACCCGCTATTCGGGGCTGATTCCCAATGCGGTGGTGATGGTCGCCACGGTGCGGGCGCTGAAAATGCACGGCGGCGGCCCCAAAGTAGTGGCGGGCAAGCCCCTCGACCCCGCTTACACCGCAGAAAACCTGGAACTGCTGCGCAAGGGGCTGGTCAACCTGCAGCACCACATCACCGTGGCGCGCAAATATGGCGTGCCGGTGGTGGTGGCCGTCAACCGCTTCAGCACCGACACCCCCGCTGAACTGGAAACCGTGCGGCAGGCGGCGCTGGAATTCGGCGCGTTCGACGCGGTGGTTTCCAACCACTGGGAACTCGGCGGCGAGGGCGCGGTGGAACTGGCGAAGGCCGTGATGCGGGCTGCCGAACAGCCTGTGGATTTCCGCTTCCTCTACGACCTGGACATGCCCATCAAGGAAAAAATCGAGACCATCTGCCGCGAGGTTTACGGCGCCGATGGCGTGGATTACAGCCCCCTTGCCGAGGAACGCATCGCCGAATACACCCGCCTGGGCTACGACAACCTGCCAATTTGCATGGCGAAGACCCACCTCAGCATCAGCCACGACCCCGCGCTAAAGGGCGCGCCGCGCGGCTTCCGGGTGCCGATTCGCGACATTCGCGCCTCGGTGGGGGCGGGCTTCCTCTACCCGCTGGTGGGCAAAATGCGCACCATGCCCGGCCTGCCCACCCGCCCGGCGTTTATGAACGTGGATATTGACCTGGAAAGCGGCAAGGTGGTGGGGCTGTTCTGATCGGGAAGACCGCCCTCGGATGAACGCGGATGATCACGGATGGGCGCGGTTTTTGGGACACCAAACTTCTGTGTTTTCTGTGCCTTCTCTGTGTCTTCCGTGTTTTTCTGCCTGCGTAATCTGCGCAATCTAAAGAGACGGTTACTTTTTACCCGCGGACTTCCCCGCCCCCAACGCCAGCAGCGCCAGAATTTCGGGCGGGATTTCGTCGGCGGGCTGGGCAGCATGATAGGGCTGGGCAGCGCGTTCCCGCAGGGCCTGCCACAGCAGGCGGCGGTCTTCGCCTTCCACCACCAGGTCGTGCAGGGTGCGTGCAGCCAGCAGCCGCTCGCCAGTGGTGTAGAGGAAGGTAAGCCGCTTCCAGCGTTGTGCCACGATGGGATGCGGCAGCCGTTGCAGCGCGCCGACCTGGATTTTGTAGTAGGTTTCGTGGGCGCGAGGGTGGTCGGGTTCGTCGCGGAACAACGCCGCGCGGGTGGTGAGTTCATAGCCTTCCACCGGCGCCACCCACTCGATGCGCCAGCGGCGGGCTTCCCCAAAGGCAGCGGGCTGGTAGAACGCCAGCCAGTCCACAGCCACGATTTTGGGCGCGGTGGCAAGGGGAATACGATACCAGCCCAACACGCGAGCAATTTCCAAATCTCGCGGGTGCGGGAGAAAGGCAACCAGAATCAGGTCAACAGGTTGGGGCAGCATGGCAAAACCCAACAGTGCGATTGGGGGTCAATGCCGCAAACTGGCGAGGATGCGGGCAGGGTGCAGCAGCAGTCCCAGCGCGGTCAGGGTGTCGGGCACCACAAGGTCAGCGGCCAGCAGGGCTTCCATGGCGGTGCCTTCCGGCGAAAGCACGCAAATGCCCAACGCCGCTTCCTCGAGCATGAGGGCGTCGTTGGCGCCCTGCCCCAACGCAATCACGCTTTCCGCCCCAAGGCGGCGCACGAAAGCGGCCTTTTGCTCGGCTTCGTGGCCGCCGCGCACCCGCACCGCCTGGGTTCCCAGCACGCGGTCAATTTCTGTCTGCCTGCCGTGGGTGTCGGCAGTGAGCAAATGCACTTCGAGCACATCGCGCACCGCGGCAAGCCGCTCGGCAATGCCGTCCATCAAGCACCCGTCCACAGCAAGGGTGCCGTTGACGTCGCTTACGAGATATTTCCACTCAAATCTGCCCCGTCCGGGGATTTCCAAACGAATCATTGCACCGCCCCTGCTTGCACAAAGTAAAGCAATTATACCCCCAGCAATGGCTCAACCGAAAAGCGCCCGCACGTCTTCCGGCGAGAGTTCTTTGAAGAAACTGCCCTCGGTGGCGATG
>JALVOR010000206.1:0-5023 GCA_027026295.1 Anaerolineales bacterium
GCAGCCAGATCGCCGCGCCTGCGAGCCTGCCGTTACGGCGAGCAACCCACTGCGGCGGGTTGGGCGGCGTGAACAGCCGCATGAGCATGCCTTTCCATGTGGGGGCGAGCATTTCCCACCGTCGGCAGGGAAAATGCCACAGCCGGTCAGTGGGGTAGATGGCTTCCATCCAGGCGCGCTGTTGTGCCCATTCGCTGCGGCGCGCCCGCCCTGAATGTACCCGTAGACGCGGAGCAGGCACGGAGGCAATCTCGGGGTGTTGCCCGGGGTCGGCGTCCCATATGGTCACGGTATCCAGCGCGGTGAAGTTCAGGTCGCGGTAAAGGGCAATGGCGCTTTCGTTTTGGGGTTCTACCTGCAGCCACAGGGCGCCGACGTGCTTTTGCCGGGCATAGGCCAGGGTGTGTTCCATCAGCGCGCGGGCGATGCCGCGGCGGCGGTAACGGGGATGCACCGCGACGTTCACGATGAGGTATTGCTTTGGGCTGGTTTCCAGGGGAATCAGGCTGACGTTGCCCACGATGTGCCCGTCTTCTTCCCAGACAAAGCCATAGAGCGGCGCGCCGGGAATTTCGCGGCTGCGGTAAGCCCGCTGGGCGCTGCGGCTGCGGGCAATGCGTCGCAGTTGACGCAGGGCAGCCTGGCCGTCGGCGTCGAGGCGGTCGGCAAAGGCCACTGCCAGCAGGTCGGCGATGCCGTTGAGGTCTCTGGTGATGTCAATCCAGCGGGTGTGCCCGCCGGTGGGGCTGGTTTTCATAGAGGTTGCTCGCGGGTGAGAAACGGGGTGCGGGATGCAAGTCTTGGCGCTGCCTCGGCGGCGTTAGCGTCCTGAAAATCCGTGGGTATCTGTGACCATCCGTGTTGTCCGTGGCCTATTTCTTGCGGTTGGATAGACGTTGCAAGTATATCGCGTTTTCGCCGCTTGACTTTTCCCTGTTTTGCTGTATAATCAAGTTGATACAATTAGTGTCAAAACAACACGAAGGAGGCTGTGAATGGAAACGACACTACCGCTGCCGCCGCATTTTGACCCACAACGTGTGGGGCAGGTGTGGAAAGTGGATTACGAGGCCCGTGCCGCCGAAGCGCGTGCCTGGGCGCGCCGGCATGGCATTGCCCCGGCTGCCGACGACCGGCTGAAGGTGGCGCTGGTGCTGGTGGACGTGCAAAATACCTTCTGCCTGCCCGATTTCGAATTGTTCGTCGCCGGGCGCTCGGGAAACGGCGCGGTGGAGGACAACATCCGCTTGTGCAGTTTCATCTACCGCAATTTATCCCACATCACGCACATCGTTGCCACCCTCGACACCCATACCCCCATGCAGATTTTCCACGCGCCCTTCTGGGTGGATGCCGACGGCAATCACCCCGCGCCGTACACCATGATTACCGCCGACGATGTGGCTTCCGGGCGCTGGCGCTTCAATGCTGCCCTTGCTCCGGCGTTGGGGCTTTCCCCCGAAGAAGGGCAGCAGCACGTTGCCCACTATGTGCAAACCCTTGCCGCCCGCGGCAAATACCGGCACACCATCTGGCCTTACCATGCCATGCTGGGCGGCATCGGCCATGCCCTGGTGCCTGCGGTGGAAGAGGCGATTTTCTTCCACAGCATCGCCCGCTATGCCCAGCCGGAATTCATCATCAAGGGCAACCACCCCCTCACTGAGCACTATTCGGCGTTGGCGCCGGAAGTCAACACCGACACCGCAGGCAACCAACTGGTGCCCCCCAACGAGCGGCTGTTGCAACTGGTGCAGGCATACGACCGGGTCATCGTCACCGGGCAGGCGAAGAGCCATTGCGTGGCGTGGACGGTGAGCGATCTGCTGGAAGCCTTGCAGACGCGCGGCCTGGGGCGTTTGGCGGCCAAGATTTACCTGCTGGAAGACACCACCTCGCCCGTGGTGGTGCCGGGCGCCGATTTCACGGAAGCCGCTGACGAAGCCTATGCCCGCTTTGCCGAGGCCGGGGCGCACCGCGTCACCACCGCACAACCTTTGACCGCCTGGGAAGGCTTTTTCTTCAACGAGGAGGCTTGAGATGACGCTCTTCGATGGCCGCCGCCTGCCTCCTGGAACCTTGGGGCTGGACTGGAATGGTATTCGTCGCGGCATTTACAGCGATAAATACTTTGTCAACCTGGCGACGCTGTTAGGTGAGTTGAGCCGTGCTGGCTACCGCTACGCCGGGCGGCATGGCCGCATTCCTGCTGCTGAGGCTGACCTCGCCGTGGGCGATGTAGAAGTCGAAATGCAGTGGTTCACCCGCCGTCGCGGCACCACTGTCATTGCCGGTGTGGATGCTGCCCTGGCGATTTTGCGGGAAGCCACCGGCTACTGGGAAGGCGACCGCTTCGTGAACACCGCCGATGCGTTGGAAGTTTGGGCGGTGGAAGACGGCGACACCACAACTTACCACGGCGACCCGCGGGCCGTGCAGCCGGTGCTGCGGGTGCGTGGCCGCTACCGCGATTTCGGGCCGCTGGAAACCGTGACCTTAGGTTACCTCACCCGCGCCAGCCGTATTGCCACCAACACCTATCAGATTCTGGAAGCCAGCCGCGGCAAGCCGGTGCTCTTTTTCCCGGCACGGTTTGATTTGCCCGACGTGCAGGCGGTGGATGGCTATGCCTATGCCGTGGGGGTGCAGCGTTACAATTACGATTACGGGGCGGCGGTCAAGCCGTTTATTTCTACCGATGCGCAGGGCATGTGGTGGGGCGGCAAGGGCGGCGGCACCACAGCGCACGCTTACCTCGCCTGCTTTCTCGGTGACATTCCCGAGGCCATGTTGGCCTTTGCCCGTACCCTGCCCCCTGAGGTGCCCCGCATCGCGTTAGTGGACTTCAACAACACCTGTGCTCGCGATGCCGTGTGGGTGGCTGAGGCCATGTTTGGCGAATACCGCCGCCTGAAAGCGGCGGGCAAGCCCGAGGAGGCTGCCCGTTTCCGGCTGTTTGGTGTGCGCCTCGACACTTCGGGCGACCTGCGCGACGAAGGTTTGCAGCCCTTGGGCGATCCCAAGCTGGGTTTGGGCGTCAATCCGCGGCTGGTGTGGCAGGTGCGGGAAGCCCTTGACAGTGCGTGGGAGCGCTGGGATTTGCCCGCGACCTGGCGTGAGGAAGCCCGCAATTATTGCCGCGATATCAAAATTGTGGTTTCGGGTGGCTTCCGCACAGAAAAGATCAGCCTTTTTGAGCGGCTGGGCGTGCCGGTGGATTTCTATGGCGTGGGTTCGTGGTTCTACGACAACCATGGCCCTACCAACACCGACTTTACCGCCGATGTGGTGAGGGTTAAAGTGGGCGACGAATGGCTGCCCATGGCGAAGGTGGGGCGGCAGGCGTGTGAAAACCCGCGGCTGAAGCAGGTGTGGTGTGGGCGTTTTTGCAATGGTGACTGGCTTTGAGAAAATCGGCCGCGGATGAACGCGGGTAATGGCAGATGCACGCGGATTTAACGCAGAAAGGCACAGTTTTCTGTGGCGCTTCTGTGGTTTCCTTGCCAGGCCATTTAACGAAACCAGCCCTCACGAAAGCGTGAGGGCTGGTTGCTTGATGGGGCGAGTGGGAGTCGAACCCACACGGGGCTTGCGCCCCAGAGGATTTTAAGTCCCCGGCGTCTGCCTGTTCCGCCATCGCCCCGTGGTGGTTATTCTACCCGCGGGGCAATGGGAAAGTCAAGCCATTGCCCCGCGGGTTACGTATTGCTTTGATGGGCTGGTTGTGCCAGCCCATTTGTGGTTTTAGGCGACGGCTTCCTCTTTGCAGGTCAGTTTGCCTTTGAGCCAGCAGCGCCATTCGGCGTTTTCCCAAACCACCAGAATGGGGGAAGCGTTGAAAATCGAGGAGTAGGTGCCGCTGAAAATACCAATCAGCAGGATGATGACGAAGTGCCGGGTGGTCACGCCGCCGAAAATTGCCAGTGTGAACAGGGTGAGCATCACGGTCAACTGAGTGTTGATGGAGCGGTCGAGGGTTTGCACGATGGAATGGTTGACCAGTTTTTCGTAGGGCAGGCGGCGGTAGCGGCGGCTGTTTTCGCGGATGCGGTCGAACACTACGATGGAGTCGTGCACCGAGAAACCGATGATGGTCAGTAGCGCTGTGAGGAACATCGCGTCGGCTTCCCAGTGGAGGAAGTGGCCGAAGATTGCTTCCATGCCCACGGTGACGGCGACGTCGTGCAGCATGGCGATGATGGCTGCTGTGCCGTAGCGCACGGCATGGGGCACGCCGCGGAAGGCGTAGGTAATGTAGAGCAAGATGGCGACGGCGGAAAGCGCCACCGCGCCCGCAGCGCGTTTTGCCACCTCAGCACCTACCGAGGGGCCGACATTGGAAAACTGCACCACTTCGGCTGGACTGTTGAACTTGTCTTCCATCGCCTTGACCAGTTGGTTCATCGTGGTTTCGTCCATGCTCTTGGAGCGAATCACGATATCGTTTTTGCCGGTGGTCTGTACGGTGGTATCGCCAATGCCAAATTCCTTGTAAATGGCAATCACATCGGCGGGTTGGGGCGATGCAGATTCAAAACGCACTTCCAGCAGGCTGCCGCCGGTGAAGTCAATTGCGAGGGGAAGCCCCCAAATGGCGAGGGCGATCATGCCCGGAATGATGATGAGCAGGGAAATTCCAAAGTAAAGGTATCGTTTGCCGACAATATCCATGATTTTTGCCTCCGAGCACGCTTAGATGCCAAACCACTTGTGGTGGGTGGAGAAGTCCACTGCATCCAGAATGGTATGCAGGAAGATGCGGGTGATGGTCACGGCGGTGAACAGGCTGACGATCACGCCCAATGCCAGGGTGAGGGCAAAGCCCTTGACCAGGCTGGCACCATAGGCGTTGCCGAACCAGAACAGGATGGCGGTGGTGATGAGGGTGGAAATGTTGGCATCCCGAATGGAAGGCCAGGCGCGGCTCCAGCCCAGGTCGATGGCGTGGATGAGCGGGTGCCCATCGCGTAGTTCTTCTTTCATGCGCTCGAAAATCAGGATGTTGGCGTCCACAGACATGCCG
>JALVOR010000206.1:5033-13632 GCA_027026295.1 Anaerolineales bacterium
CCGGGCAGCGTGGACGTCACCGGAATCCACTTGAAAATGGCAACCGACAGCACGGCATAAGCAATCAGCGCCAGGTCGGCGACGATGCCGGGCAGCCGGTAGTAAAGCGCCATGAAACTCAAAATCACGATGATGGCGATGATGCCGGCGTGCATACTCTTGCGCAGCGAATCTTCACCCAAGGTCGGGCCAATGGTGCGGCTTTGCACCACCTTCAGCGGGATGGGCAGCGAGCCGTAGCGCATCTGGATGGCGAGGTCGTTGGCACTTTCTAAGGTGAAGTCGCCGGTAATCACGCCCTGCCCGTCGGTGATGGGGGAATTCACCCGCGGTGCGGAAATTACTTTGCCGTCCAGCACGATACCCAAAATCTTGCCGACGTTTTTGCTGGTGTAGTCGCCGAAAATCTTTGCGCCCTTGTCGGTGAGTTCAAAGGCAATTTCGTAGCCCGAGCCGGTCTGGTTGGGGCGCACGCTGACGTTTTTGAGGTCGGCGCCGGTCATCACGGTGTGCCAGATTTTAGGCGCCGGCGTTGCCGTGGGGGCGGCTGCGCCGTTTTCCCCGGCTTGCGGGGTGGCTTCCGCGGTGGGCTCCGGGGTGGGGGAGGCGCCAGCGCTGTTGAGGTCGGTCATCACGGGGGTGCCGGGCGGCAGGTAATTGTCGCCCAGGTCGACGAATTCCAGCAGGCCGGTTTTCTTGATAACGTCCAGTGCGTGTTCCGGGTCGCGCTCGCCGGGGAGTTCCACCACGATGCGGCAGTTGTCGGCGCGTTGCACGACGGCCTCGGAAACCCCCAGGCCGTTGACGCGTTTTTCGACGATGGTGCGCGCAGTTTCCATTTCGTCGTCGGTAATCTGGTCGCAAGGCGCGTCGGCCTGTAACAGGGCTTGCACGCCACCTTGCAGATCCAGCCCCAGTCGCGTTTGCACCGGCTGCTCGAAGAGCGGTTTGGTGCCAAAGGGGTTGGGGATGGTGATTGCCGTTGTGCTGGGAAGGTCGATATAGATCGCGAAGGCAATCAACAGCAGAACGGGGATAAGATAGCGTTTGGGATTGCGCATAGAGGGAGCCTCCCAAAGGGGGGATTCGGCCGTGCTGGAGGCACGACGGGGCACATTATACCACCGCATCGTGTAGAAAATTGATGAAATGCGCGGCGGTAATACGGTAAAATTGCGCTATGCCGAAACACCGTGTTGCTTTGCTGGCGGGGACGTTGGCGTGTGCCTTTTGGGGCGGGTTGTATCCTGCCATCAAGGTTGTCATGGAAGTGCTGCCGCCGTTTGTGCTGTTAGCCGTGCGCCTTGCGCTGGCAGCGCTGCTGTTGTGGCCGTTCGTGGTGCGGGCAGGCGGCTTTCCGCGCGAGCGACGTTTGTGGTGGCGCACTTTGGGGGTAGGCGCTGTCGGGTTCGGCGTCGGGCTGGGTTTCCAGTTTGTGGGCACGCATCTTTCCACTGCCTCTAACGGCGTGCTCATTACCACGAGCACGCCCACCTTTGTGGTGTTGTTTGGCGCGTGGTTGCTGCGGGAACGCCTGACCCGGCGGCAAATTGTGGCGTTGGTGGTGGCGACGGTGGGCGTGCTGGTTGTCATTGACCCGCGGCAGGCCCGCCTGGATGCGATGTTTTGGGGCAATCTGGCGCTGCTGGCGGGCGCTTTGGGGTGGGCGCTCTATTCGGTGCTGGTGCGCTGGCTTACCCGCGAGATGGAAGCCCTTCAAGTCAGCCTGATGACCATGTTGGGTGGGCTGCCGTTGGTGTTCCCGCTGGCGGTGTGGCAATGGCCCCATGCCCGGCTGGAGGCATTTACGTGGGAAACCGCCGCCGGTGTGCTCTATGTGGTTGTTTTCGCCACGGCTGCGGCGATGTTCCTCTGGAACTACGCCTTTGCCCATTTGGAAAGCGGCATTGCGGCGCTCACTTTCTTTGTGCAGCCGGTGGTGGGTGTGCTCATTGGTGCGCTGTGGCTGGGCGAGCGCATGACGTTGGGCTTTTTCATTGGCGGCATATTGATCGCCATCGGCATGTATTTGAGCGCGACAAATTAGTGGAGAGCGCATTTATGAAAGCCTTTGACGTGTTAGCCAAAGCCTTGGGTGCTTTGATTTTGCTGCTTGTGGTGGCGCTTGCTCCGTTGCTGCTTGTGGGGCAGCGTGCTTTGAACGCGATGCAGGATGCAAACTTGTTGAGCGCGGCGGTGGAGCGTTACTGGCTGAACGATGGAATGTTGGTGAGCATGGGGCGAGACTACGCGGACAAGCAATTGCAGGAAACGCCTCATAATGACCGCAGCCTGATTTTCTGGCGGGCTGTGGCGACTTTCGATGATGAGCAGTGGCGCACGCTGATGGGTTTCCTTGCGCCCAGCGATGTGCTTGCTGAGATGGTGGACGATGCTGCTGTGGGGTTCGTAACCTGGTTGCGAACGCCCAACGCGGAGCATGATATCAGGCTTTCGCTTGTTCAATGGAAACAAAGCGTGCTGGCAAACTCGGACGCGTTGACCAACTGGTTCCTGGCACAATTTCGCCCGTGCAATGTGGGGGAAACCGCCCAATGGGGCGAGGCATTGCTGCTGGATGACTGGTCATTACCGCCATTGTGTATGCCTTTGGGCGCGCCGAGGCGGGTTTTGGTGGAGGGGGCGGCTACGGGGCTGCGCGAAGCGGTGGCACAAATGCCCGATAGCGTGACGGTACTCGATGCAGAGCAAGCTGCAGCATTGGTGCCAATAAAATCTGTGATGCTGCGAGCGGAAGCGCGCAGCATCACAGGGTGGGGCGCGCTGGCTGTGTTATGGCTCCTGGGGTTGGCCTTGTTTTCCCGCTCGTGGGAAGGACTGTTGCGGGCGGTGGGCGGCTCGGCGTTGGGAGTTGGCCTGGGTGCTGCCGCTGCCACGTTTGCGTGGGGGCACTTGAGTGCGCAGGTGATGCGGCAGGTTTCTGATGTGCCTGTGTGGGCGGTTTCTTCACTGCAACAAACCGCAGACTTTTACCTGCAGCACATTTTGATGCCCTTACGGTTGCCCGGCGTGGCAACTGCGATAGCCGGTGCGTTAATGTGGCTGGCGGGCATGGTTGTCGAAGCGCGCCGTAAAAAGGCGATGGGGGATACCTTTTGACTGGCAACTTTGCGCGGTATTTTGCATAGCCAAATAGAGGGGCTTGGAATGTGAGGGAAAACAATGACGCAAGCCATAACACACAGAGGCGGTTTGCAGGCCGCCTCTGTGTCTTTCGGTTCTTGGGTGTTGGTGTCAGTCCAGCACGCCCACGGTGTGCAGCAGCGCAAAGTTCGGCGGGCGCATGGCCCCCACGGGGAAGCCGGAAATCAGCACTACCTGCTGCCCGGCCTCGATGGGGGTGGCGGCGCGCAAGGCGGCTTCGACGTGCTGAAGCATGTTTTCCACTGTATTGGCAAAGGGAACTTGTTGCGGTATCACGCCCCAGTACATGCTCAGCCGCCGGTAGGTGCCTTCTTCGGGGGTGAAGGCGAAAATCGGCACCCGCGGGCGGGCTTTGGACATCAGCACGGCGGTGCGCCCGGTTTGGGTGAAAACGGCAATCGCGGCCACGTCCCGCTCGTGGGCGAGTTCGCGCGCCGCGCGAGTGAGGGAGCGGGCGTCGTCGCGGGTGGTGGAGGTTTCCATTTCGGCAAGGTGCCCCCAATGAGCGAACTGGCCTTCGGCTTCCCGCACGATGGCGTCCATCATCTTGACGGCTTCCACCGGGTAGTCGCCAATTGCAGTTTCGCCGGAAAGCATCACCGCGTCGGTGCCGTCGAACACGGCGTTGGCTACGTCTGAGGCTTCGGCGCGGGTGGGGCGGGGGGCATGAATCATGGAATCCAGCATTTGGGTGGCGGTAATCACCAGTTTGGCGTGGTGGTTTGCCGTGGCAATGATTTCTTTTTGGGCTATGGGCACCCGCTGGGGCGGAAGTTCCACGCCGAGGTCGCCGCGGGCGACCATGACGCCATCGGCAGCGTGTACAATGGCGTGCAGGTTTTCCAGCGCTTCGGGGCGTTCCAGTTTGGCAATAATGGGCAGGTTGACTTTGTTAGGCGCCATTTGGGCGATGGCCTGCCGCACGCGAGCAATATCCGCAGCCTGCCGCACGAACGAGACTGCCACCGCGTCCACGCCCTGCTCCAGCCCGAAAGCGAGGTCTTGTTCGTCCTTCTCGGTGAACCCGGGAACATCGAAAGGCGCGCCGGGAAAGTTGATGCCCTTGTGCGAGGTCAACGCGCCGCCGAGGATGACTTCGGCTTCCACGATATGTTGCTTCACTGCCCGCACCACGAGTTCCAGATGTCCGTCGTCCAGCAAAATGTGGCCGTCGGGGCGCGCCACGCGCGGCAGTTCGGGGAAATCTACAGGGATGGCAAGCGCATTGCCTTTGGGGGCGGGCGTCTCTTCAGGGTAGAGCGCAACTTTCTCGCCAGGGGTAAGGATGAGCGGCTCGCGCGGCAGTTGCCCGACGCGGATTTTGGGGCCTTGTAGATCTTGCAAAATGGCGACGGCTTTGCCTAAGCGGTGGCTAAGGCGGCGCACCCGCTCGATGGTGGCCGCGTGCTCCTCGTAAGTGCCGTGGGAAAAGTTCAACCGGAAGACGTCCACGCCTGCCTGAATCAAGGCACGCAGGGTGGCTTCGTCCTGGCTGGCAGGCCCCACCGTGGCGACGATTTTGACGTTTCTGTGGTGAAAGATCATGGTTCTTCTCCGCGCGACAGCCCGACTACCCGACTATCTGACCATCCGACTATCTGACTGCTAAATGTACTTGAGTTGCTTTGCCTGGCTGGTCAGTTCGTCGTGGAAATCGGGATGGGCAATGGCAATCAGTTCCTGCGCCCGCTGGCGGATGGATTTGCCGTACAGGTTGGCGACGCCGTATTCCGTGACGACGTAGTGAACATGGTTGCGTGTGGTAACCACGCCGGCGCCCTGCTTGAGCATGGCGGTGATGCGGCTGAAGCGTTTGCCGCTGCGGGTGACGACCTGGCTGGGGAGGGCGATGATGGGCACGCCGCCTTTGGAACGCGACGCGCCGTAGATGAAGTCCAGTTGCCCACCCACGCCGCTGTAGAGTTTGGGGCCGATGCTGTCAGCGCAAACCTGGCCGGTCAAATCTACCTCGATGGCTGAGTTGATGGCAACCATGCGCTCGTTTTGGGCAATGATGAAGGGGTCGTTGACGTATTCCGTGGGGTGGAGTTCGATCATCGGGTTGTTGTCCACCCAATCGTAGAGTTCTTGCGTGCCGAGGATGAAACCGGCGATGATTTTGCCGCGATGCAGGGTTTTGCGTGCCCCGGTCAACACACCGCGTTCCACCAGGGCCATCACGCCATCCGAGAACAGTTCAGTGTGCACGCCCAGGTCTTTTTTGTCGGTCAGGTAGCGCAGCACGGCGTCGGGCACGGCGCCAATGCCCATTTGCATGGTCGCCCCGTCGGGGATCAGGTCGGCAATGTACTGGGCGATGCGTTCCACGATTTCCTCTTCGCCCTTGGGCGTCATGCGCATTTCGACCAGCGGGTAGTTGACCGGCACGATGTAGTCTAACTGGCTGACGTGGATGAAGGAATCGCCCAAAGTGCGCGGCATTTGCTCGTTGATTTCGGCGATGATGATTTTGGAAGATTCGGCGGCGGTTTTCGTCAGGCCGACTTCCACGCCGAAACTGCAGAAACCGTGCTCGTCGGGCGGGGAAAGGTGCACCAGCGCGACGTCTACAGGCAGAATGCCGTTTTTGAAGAGCAGGGGGAACTCGGAGAGGAACACCGGTGTAAAGTCGGCGCGGCCTTCCTGCACGGCTTCGCGAATGTTGGCGCTGATGAACATGGTGTTCACCCGCAGGTGGCCTTCCATTTCGGGCGAGACGTAAGTGGCATCGCCTACGGTGAGCGCCTGCGCGATTTCGACATTTTCCAACTCGGGCGCGCGGTTTACTAAGGCCTCGAGCAGCACCTGGGGCGTTGAGCAGTTGCCTGTCAGGAAAACGCGCTGGCGTGATTTGATGACGCTGACGGCTTCCTCGGCGCTCACGATGCGCGAGTGGTAAATTTTGTTCCAGTCCATGGGTTAGTTCTCCTCGGTAGGCGTGAGCAGGCTGAGGTTGCGCAGTTCGCCCTTGTAGGTGTTGATGGCACGCGCCAGGGAGGGAATCTCGACCATGGCGCGCGCAATGCCTTTGTTGGCAATGGCGAGGACATAAGGCATAGCCGCAGTGACCAGGGCGTGGGTCGCGGTGCGGGCAACCACGCCGGGCATGTTGGGCACGGCGTAGTGGATGACGCCTTCGTCGATGTAGGTGGGGTGGTCGTGGGTGGTGGGGCGAGAGGTTTCCGAGCAGCCGCCCTGGTCGATGCTGATATCCAGCAGCAGGGAACGCGGCTTCATGGCCTTGATCATGTCGCGGGTGAGCAACTGTGGTGCACGCTGCCCGGGCGTGAGCACGGCACAGAGCACGACGTCGGCAAAAGAAACCGTGCGGCGGATATTGTAGGCCGTGGCAGGCAGGGTGCCTACCTGCGGAAAGGTGCGGAAGATGTGTTCCAGGGCTTGCGGGTTGATATCCAGCATGGTGACATGCGCGCCCAGCCCTAAGAAGCCGCGCGCCGCGCAGGTGCCGACCACGCCTGCGCCAATGATGACCACTTCTGCCGGAGGCACGCCGGGCAGCCCGCCCAGCAGGATGCCCTTGCCGCCGTGGTTGTTTTGTAAGAGGCGCGCCGCGACCTGCACGGCCATCAGGCCGCCGATGCGGCTCATGGGTTTCAGCACGGGGCGGTCGCCTTCCTCGGTTTCAATCTGTTCCAGCGCCACCGAGGTGATGTCGTTTTCCAGCATGTGGGTGATCTTGTCGCGGCGTGCTGAGGCGAGGTGCAGCAAACCAACCAGCACTGCTCCCGGCGGCAGCCACTGGATTTCTTCCAGTAGCGGGCGGCTAACTTTCACCAACAGGTCGGCGCGCCCAAATACTTCGCGGGGAGAGTACACGATGCGCGCACCGGCGCGCTCGTAGTCTTCGTCGCAGAAGCCTGCACCTTTTCCGGCTTCGTGCTCGACATAGACCGTGTGGCCGAAAGAAGCCAAAGCCCGGACGCCGTGCGGCGACATGCCTACGCGGAATTCAAAAGGGCGACGTTCTTTGGGAATGCAGATGTTCATTTCAGACTCCTCACTGCATGAGAGAGAAGACAGCCCCGCCAACAGTCGGGCGGGGCTGTTGTGTGAAGGTTAGAGCCCTCCAAGCAGGCGGGCCAGGATGGCTTTTTGAGCGTGCAGGCGGTTGTGCGCCTGGCGGAAGAGCAGCGATTGCTTGCCGTCGGCGACTTCGTCGGTGATTTCTTCGCCGCGGTGGGCAGGCAGACAGTGCATGACCACGGTGGTGGGTTTGGCTTCGGCGAGCAGCGCCGCGTTGACCTGGAAGGGCGGGAAGACGCGCTTACGCTTTTCGGCTTCGGCTTCTTCGCCCATGCTGACCCACGTGTCGGTGTAAATCACGTCAGCGTTCTTCACTGCCTCATGCGGATTGTGCAGGAAACGCAGCGCACTGCCACTTTCGGCGGCGATTTCTTTTGCTTCGTTGATGGCTTTTTCGGGAATTTCGTAGCCTTCCGGCCCTGCCCAGGTGAAGTTGCCACCTAGTTTGGCCGTGATGTGCATCAGGGAAACCGCGACGTTGTTGCCATCGCCGATAAAGGTGATATTGAGGCCCTTGACCCGACCGAAGTGCTCGAAAATGGTGAACGCGTCGGTAAAGCCCTGCGCCGGGTGGTTGTAGTCGCTCAGGCCGTTGATGATGGGCACACTGGCCCAGCGAGCGAGTTCGACGACGTGCTCGTGGTCGAAAACCCGCGCCATCACGCCATCCACGTAGCCGGAAATCACGCGAGCGACGTCGGAAATGGCTTCGCGCTTGCCCAGGCCGATTTCCTGCGGGCTGAGGTAGAAGGCATAGCCGCCCAGGTGTACCATCGCCATCTCAAACGACACGCGCGTGCGCAGGCTGGGTTTCTGGAAAATCAGCGCAAGGGCTTTGCCCTTCAGAATGGGTTTGTTGCCGCCGGTTTTCCATTCCTGTTTCAGCAACAGGGCCAGTTCCAGCATCTCTTGCAATTCGGCGGGGGTGTAATCAGCAATGGCGATGAAATCGCGTTTCATGGCTTCCTCCAGACGGAATGGTTTATACAGTGTGGCAGATTTCACAACATGAAGTATACCATTGGAGGGGCTTTTGTGCGCAATCTGTCGGGAGGAAAGTGGGCGGGTGAAAGAGCGTTTGGAATGCAGATACCCAAATGTTTGCCGGGCAACCGCGGCAAGGGTATTTTGCCGGTTTCCTCTGTGGGGTTTGCGTTATTGGTCGGGGTGATAATTTGATAGCGGTGGTGTCCGCTGTAGTATTTCAGGGGCAGGTTGACTGTCAGGACGGTTTCGAGCAAGGCGACAAAAAGCGGCTCTACCTCGTATTGGACTTTTGACAAAATAGGTGGAACTGTGTCAATCTATGGGTATGGACAACACTCACGATTTAACACAGTTCCGGCAACAAGTGTACCAGAACTTTAACAAACGAGCCGATGCGTTGATG
>JALVOR010000207.1:0-4302 GCA_027026295.1 Anaerolineales bacterium
AACCACCAGCCAATCCCCCGGCCGACAAAGACAGCGAAACGCCATGACGCCGCCTCTCGCCGTTTTCCGGGAATGCAGCAACCCGGCGTGCGGCTTCCGCTATGTGGAAACGCCCGCCGATGGCCGCGGCAGCGTTTGCCCGCGGTGCGGCGCGCCCGCCAAAACCGCCGTTAGCGTGCCCGCCCTGTCGCGGGAAGCCACCGCAGCCGCCAAACCCCGCGCCCTCCCCCACCCCACCATCGCGCTGCTGCTCGACAATTTTCGCTCGGCTTTTAACGTCGGTTCGGCTTTCCGCACCGCCGACGCCGCAGGCGCAGCCCACATCTACCTTACCGGCATCTCCCCCACCCCAGAGCACCCCGGCGTGCGGAAAACCGCCCTCGGCGCGGAAAAGTGGGTTTCCTGGAGCAGCCACGCCAACGGCGTTACGCTGGTTTCCCGCTTAAAAAGCGAAGGCTGGGCGGTGTGGGCATTGGAAACCGCACCCACCGCCAGCCTTCTGCCGTTACAAAGCCAACCATTGCCGGAAAAACTTGTGCTGGTGTGCGGCAACGAAGTCGCCGGTGTGGACCCTGGCATTCTGGCTCGCGCCGACACCGTGGTCGCGCTGCCCATGCACGGGCACAAACACTCGCTCAACGTCGCGTCGGCGCTCGCCGCTGCACTTTATCTGCTGCGCTGCTAATCAATGCTGATTTCCACCCGCGTCGGCTTGCCCTTCTCGTTGTCGATATCCGTCACATCAATGATCTTGCCCACAAGCCCTTTCTGCACGGCCTCGTTGAGTGCATCCACGATTTCGCCGAAATCCTGTTCCGGCGTGAAGCGCTGGGCGATCTTCAGCCCCACTTCTACCAGCCGCATCGGCAGGCGGACATTGACCTTGGTCTGGTCCTCCTCCCACACCTGAATGCGCAGCCAGCGTCCCCGCAGCCCTGCCGCATCGCCGCCAACCTGCTTCGGGGCAGCCTCCGATGCCTCCAGGGCCTCCAGCAAAGCCGCCCCCTCCTCTGCCGTGACCTTGCCTTCGGCAATCATTTGCAAAATGCGTATGCGTTCACTGTTTTCTCCCATGGAATCTTCTCCTTTTTTTCTTTGTGCCGGTGGTACAATTAGCCCACCAGGAACCAAAAACTGTGCTGCCCAAAAAGCGAAAGCGGGTATTAGATTTTCTAAAAAGATTGTAGCAAACTTTTTAGAAATTGTCAAGACATTTTGCGAATTCACCACAAACTGGAATTTGTTATGCCCTCGCCTATCGCTATTTTGACCGATTTTGGGTGGCAGGACCCTTTCGTGGGCATCATGAAAGGGGTCATCCTGCAACGCACCCCGGCCCACCTCATTGACCTGACCCACGACATTCCTCCTGGCGACGTGCGCAGGGCTGCCTTTGCCCTCTGGCAAAGCGTGAGCGCATTTCCCAAAGGTACGGTCTTCCTGGCAGTGGTTGACCCCGGGGTGGGCTCCACCCGCCTGCCCGTCATCGTGGAAAGCCGCGGCTACCGTTTCATCGCGCCCGACAACGGCCTGCTCACCTATGCACTGGAAGGCGACCCCAACGCCCGGGCCTGGGCGCTGGCAAACCCTGCTTTCCACCTGCCTGCGCCAAGCACCACCTTCCACGGGCGCGATATTTTCGCCCCGGCAGCCGCTTACGCCGCCATGGGTGTAGCCGGGCGGGCATTCGGGCCACTGGTGCCTTCCCTGCGGCGCCTGCCCCTGCCTCGTTGCGAAATCAGCGACGGCGCGCTGGTCGGCGAGACCCTGCACGCCGACCGCTTCGGCAACATGGCCACATCGCTGGGCGTGTTCCGGCACGACGGGAACGACTGGCTGCTCGTGCCCTGGCTGCAAAACGCCGAACCGCGCTATTTCAAACCAGCGGCGGTACAACTTGACGACGGGCGCATCTTGCCTGTGGTCAAGACTTTTGCCGACATTCCCGATGGCGAAATCGCTGCGCTCGTCAACAGCGCCGGGTTGATTGAAATCGCCGCCAATCGCGCGAACGCCGCCCAAACCCATCAACTGCAACCCGGCAAAACCGTGACACTGCTCTCGGATACCGCCTACCATGCCTATCTGCACCGCGAGGAAACCCGCAATGAGTGAAATTTTCGTCATCGAGGGGAGCGTACCGCTTCAGGGTGAAGTCACACCTTCGGGCAACAAGAACGCTGCACTCCCCCTGCTTGCCGCCGCCCTGCTTACCGACGAGCCGGTAGTGCTCCACAACGTTCCCGCCATCCGCGATGTACAAACCATGGGTGCGCTGCTGCGCAGCCTGGGGGCGGAGATCACCGAGGTTTCCCCCGACACATGGCGCATCCATGCCCACAACATCCGCCCGGCAGCGTTAGACGCCAACCTCTGCCGCAGCATTCGCGCTTCCATTTTGCTGGCCGGGCCCATGACCGCGCGCGCCGGCGGCGTGCACCTCCCCCCACCCGGCGGCGATGTCATCGGCAGGCGGCGGGTCGATACCCACATCCTCGCCCTGCGGGCCTTAGGCGCCGAAGCCGACTACAACCGGCTGGAACGCCGCTTCGTTTTCCACGCTCCCCAGGGCCTGCACGGCGCCGACATCCTGCTCGACGAGGCCTCGGTTACTGCCACCGAGAACGCCGTGATGGCAGCCGTGCTGGCGCGCGGCGAAACCGTCCTCCGCAACGCGGCTTCTGAACCCCACGTGCAGGAACTCTGCCACCTGCTCAACGCGATGGGCGCGCACATCGAAGGCATTGGCAGCAACACCCTGCACATCCAGGGTGTGGAACGCCTGCACGGGGCGGAATTCACCATTGGGCCGGATTATCTGGAAGTGGTCAGTTTCATCGGCGCGGCGGCAATTACCGGCGGCAGCATCCGCGTGCGGCGGGCCGCGCCCCACTATCTGGAAATCGTCCGTCCGGTGTTCAACCGCTTGGGCGTGGATTGGGAAGCCGACGGCGACGACATCCTGGTCCCTCCCGACCAAAGCCTTGCCATTCGCGCCGACCTCGGCAATGCCATCCCCCAAATCACCGTGCGCCCGTGGCCCGGCTTCCCCACCGACATGATGAGCATCGCCATCGTGGTGGCGACGCAAGCCAAAGGCACCGCGCTCTTCCACGACTGGATGTACCCCAGCCGCATGTTCTTCACCGACAAACTGGTGAGCATGGGCGCGCAGATCGTGCTCTGCGACCCCCACCGGGTCATCGTCAACGGGCCTGCCCAACTCACCGGCGAAAACCTGGAAAGCCCCGACATTCGCGCCGGCATGGCGTTGGTGCTCGCCGCTTTAGCCGCCCGCGGGCAATCCACCATCCGCAACATCGGGCAAATTGACCGCGGGTATGCAGAGGTGGATAGAAAACTGCGGGGGTTGGGCGCACATATCGTGCGCCGCACAGAAACGTAGCCTCACCCCATTTCAAGGAGAAAACACTATGAGCGAAGGTCTCACTTTAGAAGCCATCATCGAAGCCGTCAGCAAAGTGGAACACCCCGAAATTGCCGCCACGCTGATGGAATTGGGCATGTTGCGCGGCTTTGAATACAATGCCGAGGAAAATTCCTTCGCGTTTACCCTCGTGGTGCCCTTCTTTGGCATTCCCCAAACCATACGCGATCACCTCATCAATTCGGTTGCCCAGGCCGCGCACGCTCTGGGTGTGAAAAAGTTCCGCGTGACGCTGGAACAAATGACCGACGAGGAAAAGCAGCACTTCTTCCAACTGGAACACAGCAAATGGCGCGCCGGCGGCCAACCCGGCACCCCACAAATGTAACGCAAAATGGCCTGACGACATCACCGCCAGGCCATTTTTACGCCACATCGCGCTTTCACGCCGTGTGAAGCGTGTAGTCGTAGGTCATTGTCGCCACCGCCTTCAAGATGGCGCTGGCAGAGCAATATTTATCCTGCGAAAGGGTAATCGCCTGCTCAACGTCTTTTTCGGGCAGGGGGCCATCAGCCCAAATGTCATAGTGCAGATGCACTTCGGTGTAAATCTGTGGGTATTCCTCCCGCCGCCTGCCGCGCACCTTCACCCGCACATCGCGCAGAGGCAGGCGTTTTTTCTGCAAAATCAGAACCACATCCACGCCGGTGCACCCGGCAACACTCACCAGCAGCAGATCCATCGGCGCAATTCCCGGTACGCCGTCCAGTTCGCCCATCTGCACCACCCCGCCATCGGGGTTGGAGCCGATGAACGTCGTTCCCTGCCCTGTCCAGGCCGCTGAAACCTCGTGCCAGCCTGCTTTGCTCATCGCAAAACCTCCTCTTTGGCAAAAATTTAGGCACAAGTATAA
>JALVOR010000207.1:4312-4655 GCA_027026295.1 Anaerolineales bacterium
AATTACCTGGTTTGCTGGTGAGCTGGTTACTTGGTTTGCCGGTTACATGGTTACCTGGTTTACTGGCTGTCCAAGTAACCGGGCAACCAATAACCAGGCAACCAGCCTCCCTGTGCTATAATCGCGATGTAGCGAACCCGAATTCTACACGAGGCACTATGCTCAAGAAACTGGTTACATCCTTCGCCGGCGACCCCACACGCAAGGTCGTCAAGAAATACCTTCCCTACGTGGAACAGGTCAACGCGCTGGAAAAGCAGTACGAAGGGCTCAGCGACGAAGCCCTGCGCGCCCAAACCGATGCCTTCCGCCGCCGGCTGGCACGCGGCGAAACCTTAGACGA
>JALVOR010000208.1 GCA_027026295.1 Anaerolineales bacterium
GGAAAGGGTCGTGCCTGCCAGGGCCTGCTCGCGAATCAAGTCATAACTGCAGGCAATACCGATGTGCCCCCGCTGTGGCGGTGTGGTGACCAGGCAGAGGTCGGCTTTGAGCAGCAACGCCCCCAGGCGGGCGATTTTGGGGCAGGTGTCGGAATCGGTGGGCAGGGTGCCGAGCAAATCGAGCAGGGCTTCCAGTGCTGCGGCGTCGGGCGGCTCGGTGGCGGCTTTTTGCACCTGCACCGTGGTTTTGGCGGGGACGGTTTTTGCTTGCTGTGGAGCGTTGAAGCGATAAGGCAGGGTAAAAACCAGCGGGTAGGCCAGCAGTTCGGCAAGACGGAGGGAACTATCGAGATCGTTGTTGGCGAGGGGCAACAGCGCATGGGTGATGTGCCCCAGAGTGAGCACGCCAAGGGCGATCAGCCCGGCGTTGGCGCCGTTGGGGCGGCGCTGAAGTAAAATCAGGATGCCGGTAATGCCGAGTAGGATGCTGAAGACGCTCCATGCCAGGTCAATGGGCGAATTGTTGAAATAGCGGTTGGCGTATTGCGGCCAGAATATTCTTGAGGCCACCACACCGAGCACGATGACGGCCACTGTGCCTTGTAAAAACAAGTCGCCGCGGCGGTGTTTTTCGGGGAAGCCCCACATCCACGTGAACAGCGCAATGGTGAAAGCCGCTGCGGCGCGATCGGCAATGGGCAGCGCAATGTGCGGGGGAACCGTTTCCTGCCACGCCAGGCCGCCGAGGGCAAAAAGCAGCAGCCGCACGGCAAAAAGCGCCATCATGCCCTGCATCAGGCGGCGCGTTTGAGGGTATGGTGCTTGCTGCCACTGTGCCCAGGCAGCCTGCAATGCGCCGCCGATGGCAAACAGAACCACCAGGTGGTAGGCCAGATTGCCCGGCAGTTGGGTGAGCAGTTGGGTCAGGTCGGCGAGTGTGGTCATGAAGTGGTGGTTGGGCAGAAATTACCCGATTGCTTGGTGTTGGAAAGCGGCTTGCAGAGATTATAGCACGTTCGGCACAGGCCGCGTGCTGCAAGAGGTGTGCCGGAATGGAGAAGGAAAAAGCGCCGGACTTCGAATCCGACGCTCTTGTTGCAGGCAGGTTGGCGGGGAAGTTTACCTGGCTCGTACGGTATCTAACAAGGTGCGCACGCCATCCCGAATCCGGGTTTCGCCTTCGGGGGTGAGCAGTCCCTTGATTTCCATGATTTGAATCGGGTCGAAGGCGCCGCCTTCCAACAGTTGCCTGATTTTGCGCCCGGCGGCGGCTGCCCAGCCAAAGATACCCAGCACCAACAGCGGGCGGGGGGCGCAGGCTTTCTTGCGGATTTCGCTGAGGATGAATTCGGTGTAGGGGAAGACATCCGCTTCGTAGGTTTCGGTGCCGAGGATCACGGCTTCGCTGTTGAGCACGTCGCCGAGGATATCGGCAATAGCGGCGCGTTGATCGTCCACAATGGGGTAAACGATGGGGTCGTAGCCTTGCTTCTTTAACTCGTCCACTGCTACCTGAATGGATTTTTCCACGTAGCGGTACATGGAGGAGTAAACCACCGTGATTTTGCCCTTTTTGGGTGTGCCTTCGCCCCACTGTTGGAAGGTGCGCACGATGCGCTGCGGGTCGCCGCGCCACAGCAGGCCGTGGGCGGGCAAAATCATCGCCGGACGCAGGCGGTATTTGTCTTCCAGCGCGCTCAGGTTCTTGAGCATTTTGTCGCGATAGTGTCCGATAACAGTTGTTGTGTATTTGCGAGAATAGTCCATGTAGGTCTGCACGTCATCTTCGGTGAGTTCGTCGTCGAAGATGCCCGCGGGAATGCTATAGCCGCCAAAGATGTCGCCGGTGAGCAAGATGTTTTCGGCGGGTAGGTGGGTTACAATGGTTTCCGGCCAATGCAGCCAGGGTGCGTGATAGAACACCAGTTCGCGCCCGCCGAAGGTCAGGCTGTTGCCGTTTTTGACTAGGTTGAGGTTGGGCGGTGTCAAGCCATAGAGGGAAACCAGCAACTGTTTGACAAAGGGGTGCCCCCAAATGTTCACGTCTTCGCCTATCATGGAGAGCGTTCGCGGCAAGGTGCCGGTGTGGTCGGGTTCCATGTGGTGAATTACGATGTGCTTAATTTCTGCGGGGGAAGTCACCGAGGTGAGGGCTGCAATGAATTCATCTTCGAAAGTGTGCTTCCAGCCATCGAAGAGGATGGTGCCTTCGGGTGTTTTGAGCACATAAGCGTTGTAGGTGATGCCTTCGGGGATTTCCCACAGGGCTTCGAAGTAGCGCGTGCGAGTGTCTTCGACCCGCAGCAAGAAAAGGTCTTTGCTGACTTCCTGAACGGTAACTTTGGACATCTTGGTTCTCCTGCTTTATGTGTGCGGAGGATTGACGAGGGAAACATAACACATTTTGAGCGGTGAGGGAAGTGAGATTTTGCAGGTTTTTGGGGCTTCGGCGGCTGGCGTTCCGCGGCGGGTTGTGGTACAACAGCGGTAGTATTCAAACGAACTTTTCGATTGTACGATGGGGTGGCATATGTGGAAACGCAAGTTTATCCTCTGGGCAAGCATGGCTTTTCTGTTGTGGGGATTTGTGCTTCGAGGGAGAGCAGAAGGGATGAATTTGGCTTCCTTGCCGTTGGTGGTTGGAATGACCGCACCAACACCGTTGCCGCCCCTTTTGCCTACACCACGGCCTGCTTTGCCATTGCTTTTCGAAGGTCAGCCCTTGCCCCCCACAGTAGCGCCCATTAAGGCCAACAACCTGGCGCGATTGTCGCTGGTGGCTCAGTGGGGCGCCGGAAGACTGGTCGATGTGGCCTACGCCCCCGATGGACGCTCTTTTGTTGCCGGAAGCAGGCTAGGCTTTGTGGTTTATACCCTGGAAGACGGCAACGTGGTTGCCCGCTGGGTGCCTTTTCAGGGGGAGTTGCTTGATGACTATACCAACCTGTTTTTCAGCGCCGATGGGCGTTACCTTTTGCTGGAAAACGTTTTCGCGGGCACGCGGCAAGTGCGCTCTGTGGCCGACGGGCGTTTGGTGTCTTTCGTCCCCAACCCACATTGGCAGCGGGATTCATCGGTTGGCCTTGATTGGTACCAGGGTGAGACCACGGTCAGGTCGCCCCAGGGGCGTCTGGTGTTCAAGAGCCATGTGACCCTTGATACGCAGTTCATGGAAATCCAGTATTCGGTGCGCGAAGTCTTCGACGCGGTTACGAGGCAACGGTTGTATGCCTTGCCAGACGAAACCATTCAGGTGGAATACAAAGACCGCTATCCTCCTGAAGGGTGCGATTTGTACAGCGCCGGTCATTGCGGCAATGCCTATGCGCCGGCGGCTGCTTTGCCTTACAGGGTTGCGTTTGCGCCTTCCGAAGCCACCCTGGCAGTGTTGTATCAGGTGCCGTTTCAGGAGGACGGTGGTGGTTTTGGTATTTTGCGTCTGTATGATGCTGGTGATGGGCATTTGCTCTTTAGTGTGGGCGATTTTCAGCATCCGGTGGCGTCATTTGCTTATGCCCCCGATGGCGAGCGTGTTTTGGTCGGGTTTAGCGATGGCACGTTGCAAATTTGGAATGTGGTGCGTGGTGAGCCGGTTCAAAGCGTGTTGGAATATCTGACTTCGCCAGTCGTTAGCCTGAACTATACCCCCAGTGGGGCATACGTGGTCGTGCAAAGGCCACAGGCCGTTGAAATTCGGCTGGCGGAAACCGGCGAAGTGCTGGCGCGATACCCGGCCACCGCTGTGGCGGTTTCCCCTGTGGACGATGCCGTGGCGTTGGGCGACGCCGAAGGCCGTTTGCGAGTGGTGGACCTTGCTGCTAACGCCGTGCGTTTCGCAAAGCAAGGGCACCAGGACGAAATTTACGCCTTGGCGTTCAGCCCCGATGGCCGTTGGCTGGCTTCCTCGGGCGAAGATTGCGGTGTGAAGTTGTGGCGTGCTGCCGATGGCAGATTCGTGCGTCACCTTTCCGTGGATAAGGTGCTGGTCGAGAGCGATGCCTGGCCTTCTCGCCCCTTTGTGTATGGCCTTGCTTTCATCCCCGGCACAGCGTATGTGATGGGGTATGGCAGTTGGGCGACGGTGGTGGTGTGGCGCACCGATGTGGAAGCGCCGCAGTTTTGGGTAGCGCCCGACTTCGTGGAAGACGCGGCCGGGCCCCCGGCCATGCTTGCCGATGATCCTGGCCTGTTTGGCTTCGATGACGAAGCCGGTGAGGTTTACATTTTGGGCCAGCGTTATGCCTTGGGCACGTGGGAAATGCGCGGCGGGTATCGTTGGCCGCCTGGGTTGTCTGCCGAATGCGCGGTCAGGGGGGCAATATCCGCCGATGGGCGGCTGCGCTTTACCCCGGCGCGTGAAGGGGCTGCTATTTGTGTGTTGGAGGCCGCTTCGTATGATGCCCGCACGCGCATCGAGGTGACGCCAGGCGACGTGGCTTTGCTCGATGTCACGAATGTGAGGCGGGTCGCTTTGTCGCCCGATGGCATGCGCTTGGCCGTGGGGATGGGCAATGGGGTGATTTACCTCTACCAGATTACGCCATCGGCAGAAGCATGGATGCGCTGGAGGTTGCGATGAAACTGGTTACCGTAGCAGAAATGCGGGTTATTGAGCAGGAAACCGACGCTCGCGGA
>JALVOR010000209.1 GCA_027026295.1 Anaerolineales bacterium
GGCCGAGCAGGGCGGGCTAAGCGGCGCGCCCCTGCGGGAGCGCAGCACCGCGCTGATCCGCGCCATCTACCGCCGCACCGGCGGGGCGCTGCCCATCATCGGCGTGGGCGGCATCATGCGCCCCGAAGATGCGCTGGAAAAACTCGACGCAGGCGCTGTGCTGGTGCAGGTTTACACCGGGCTGATATACCATGGGCCAACCCTCCCCCGCGACATCGTGCGCGCCTGGGCCACCCGCCATTCCGGTATTGCATAACCCCTGAAACACCGGGTACTGACAGGCACCCAACAATGCGAAGATCCGATCAAAGCCTTATGATTTCCTTCGAAAAACGCCTTACCCGCCACGCCCGCTGGCCGCTCATCATCGCGCTGGGCGTAATTTCCTTGCTCTTCCCCTCTGTGGTGTTCCGCCTTGCCATGCCTTCGCAGGGCATCGCCCTGGACACCCGCCTTGCCTACACCACCGCCGACGTCCACGCCGCCCTCAGTGCGCTCACCCCCGCGCAGCGCAGCGCCGCCGTGTGGGGGCATCTCACACTGGATATGCTTTACCCCTTCATCTACGGCCTGTTTTTCGCCCTGCTGCTCATCCGCCTGTGGCCTGCAAAACCGTGGTGGCGGCTTGCTTTCCCCATTGTGGCTGCCGACCTGCTGGAAAACACCCTCCTCGCCACACTTTACCACCTCTACCCGCGCGGCACGGGGCTGATACCATGGGCTTCTGCAATAACCACCCTCAAATGGGCGCTGGTGGCTTTGGCAACCGTGCTGGCGCTGGCGGGCGTGGTGCGCGCCGCATTCCACCGCAAAGCCAAACCCTGAGTTGTGCCCCACCTCACACAACAACGCACGAAGCAACCCGGCGGCTGGCTTTTCCCTTTCGCACTTGCACGCCCCGAAGGGAATCTTAACGGCGCAAATTTTCGCCCTTGTCAGCATCCGCAGAATGAAGTACACTTTACAGGGGCACAAAGTCTTTGTGCACGACATAACAGTACATCTACGGAGTATTCGACCTCATGAGCGACGGCAAACAAAACGCCCTGCAACAGGCGGTTTCGGAAATCACCAAGCGCTACGGCGAGGGTGCCATCATGCGGCTGGGCGAAGCCCACCACCTGCACGTGGAAGCCATTCCCACCGGCGCGCTTTCCCTGGATGTGGCATTGGGCATCGGCGGCATTCCCCGCGGGCGCATCACCGAAATTTACGGCCCCGAATCGTCGGGCAAAACCACCCTCTGCCTGCACATCGTCTCCGAAGCACAGCGCCTGGGCGGCATCGCAGCCTTTGTGGATATGGAGCACGCCCTCGACCCGGTTTACGCCGAAGCCATCGGCGTGGACGTGGACAACCTGCTGATTTCCCAGCCCGACACCGGCGAGCAGGCGCTGGAAATCGTCGAAACGCTGGTGCGTTCCGGCGCGGTGGATGTCGTGGTGATGGGCTCGGTGGCCGCCCGGGTGCCGCGGGCGGAAATTGAAGGCGACATGGGCGACGCCTCCATGGGCATGCAAGCCCGCCTGATGTCGCAGGCGCTGCGGAAACTTTCCGGTGCCATCAAGCAGACCAACACCGCGGTGATTTTCACCAACCAGTTGCGGCAGAAAATCGGCGTGATGTTCGGCAACCCCGAAACCACCCCCGGCGGCCTGGCGCTCAAGTTCTACGCCTCCGTGCGCATGGATATCCGCCGCATTCAGGCCATCAAAATCGGCCAGGAAATCATCGGCAACCGCACCCGCGTGAAAGTGGTCAAGAACAAGGTTGCCCCACCCTTCCGCCAGGCTGAATTCGACATCCTCTACGGCATGGGCATTTCCCGCGAGGGCGATATCCTCGACCTCGCCGTCAACATGGACATCGTCACCAAGCGCGGCTCCTACTACTCTTACGGCGACCAACGCTTAGGGCAGGGGCGCGAGAACGTCAAAGCCTTCCTGCGCGAAAACCCCGACCTGCTGATGGAACTGGAAGAGATAATTCGCGCCGAACTTCTGGGGCCGCCTCCGGAAGAAGAAACATGACCCCACCCGCGCACAGTGCCTGCTGATGCGCGCGACACGCTGCCCAAACCTGCTTTGGACGGCGTCTCGTGGGCATCAGACCCGGCATGTTGAGCGCATGGCTTTTGGTCATTAATTCATCGTGCCATGCGCCGCCACGGCTCGTAAACGAAACACCGAAGTGCTTTTGGGTAGGCAATTCCTGCCGAAGTGCGGTTTGCGCTATCCTGATCGACAACCATGCATCAATCGCGCACCCTGCGCGGTTTCCTGCAAGGCATACAAGCACATCACCCCCCGCAATTTCCTCGCGGGCCGGTGTTATCGTGGTATATCCGAGAGCCGTGGCACGCGCCACGGCTTTTTGTATGCCCACAGGGCAAACATGGCACATAAAATCACTGCCATTACGGCACAGAAACGCCACCCCCAGCGGGTCAACATCTTCCTCGACGGTGAGTTTGCCTTTGGGCTGGCTCGCATCGTGGCAGCCTGGCTGCAAATCGGGCAGGAACTCACCGAGGAAGACATTGCCCGCCTCAAGGCCGCCGACGCCCAGGAACAGGCTTACCAGCGCACCCTGCGCTATATCGGCTACCGCCCGCGCACCGAAGCGGAAATCCGCCGCTATTTGCAGCGGCGCAAGGTTGCCGAGGAACACATCGCCGCCATCCTGGTGCGCCTGCGCGACCTGAACCTGGTGGACGACACCGCCTTTGCCCGCGCGTGGGTGGAAGATCGCATCACCTTTCGCCCCCGCGGCCGCCGCGCTTTGCGTGCCGAACTGCGCCAGAAAGGGCTTTCCGAAGACGCCATCGCCCCGGTGCTGGAAGACCTCGACGAGGCAAGCCTGGCCTATCAGGCTGCCCGGAAAGGGCTTCCCCGTTACCGGCGCCTGGCATGGCAGGAATTCCGCCAGAAAATGAGCGCCTATCTGGCACGCCGCGGCTTTCCCTATGACATTGTGCGGGAAACCGTCGAGCGCGTGTGGCAAGAAAACCATCCCGATTCCCCCTCGGCCTCCCCCGCCGAGGATACCCCTGACAACGAGGATTTGCCATGCATGGAATGACACTCATCATCACGCTCGTCGTTGCATTGGTGGCGTTGGCGGTGGGCATCGGCATCGGCTTCTACATGAAAGCCCAGGCCGACAAGCGCCGCCTTGCCGACGTCGAAGCCCAGGCGCAGCGCATTTTGCAAGAAGCCAAAGACGAAGCCAGCGAAACCCTGCTGCACGCCAAAGACGAAGCCCTTGCCACCCGGCAAGAAGCCGAGGAGCAAATCAAACAAATGCGGCGCGACCTGCGGCGCGAAGAAGAACGCCTGCAGCGCCGCCGCCAGGAACTCGACCGCCGCGCCGAAAACCTGGAACGGCGAGAACAGACGCTCAACAAACGACAGAGCGCCATCGACCGCCGCGCCAACGAAATCGAGCGGCTGCACCAGCAGCAGACCGAACAACTGCAGCGCATCGCCCAAATGACGGTGGAAGAAGCCCGCCAGCAACTGCTGGACGCGGTGGAACAGGAAGCCCGTGCCGACATGGCGCGCATCATCCGCCAGGTGGAAACCGAAGCCAAGGAAGAAGGCGAAAAGCGCGCCCGCAAACTGATTGCCCTTGCCATCCAGCGGGTGGCTTCCGAGCATGTTTCCGAAATCACTACCTCGGTGGTGCCGCTGCCTTCCGACGACATGAAAGGCCGCATCATTGGCCGCAGCGGGCGCAACATCCGCGCTTTCGAGCAGGCTGCCGGTGTGGATGTCATTGTGGACGACACCCCCGAAGCCGTTACCATCTCTTCCTTTGACCCGGTGCGCCGTGAAATTGCCCGCCGCGCCCTCACCAAACTGGTGCTCGATGGCCGCATTCACCCCGCCCACATTGAAAAGGTAATTGAGAAAGAACGCGAAGAGGTCGAGCGCATCATCATGGAGGCTGGCGAAGAAGCCGCTTACGAAGCAGGTGTTGCCGGTCTGCATCCTGAAGTGCTGAAGGTGCTCGGTCGGCTGAAATTCCGCACCTCCTATGGCCAGAACCAGTTGGAGCACGCAGTGGAAACCGCCAAACTTGCCGCCGTGATTGCCGCCGAACTGGGCGCCGATGTGGAACTTGCCAAAGCGGGCGGCCTGCTGCACGACATCGGCAAGGCCATGGACCACAACCTCGAAGGCACCCATGCCCTCATCGGCGCCGAATTCCTGAAACGTTATGGCGTGCGCGAGAAAGTGGTCAATGCGGTGGCTTCCCACCACCACGAAGTCGAACAGCAGAGCGTGGAAGCCATCATCGTGGAGGCTGCCGACGCCATCAGCGGCGCACGCCCCGGCGCACGTCGCGAAAGCCTGGAAGACTACCTCAAGCGCGTGCGGGCGCTGGAAGAAACCGCCAATGCCTTCAAGGGCGTCAGCGAAAGTTACGCCTTGCAGGCCGGGCGCGAAATCCGCATCATCGTCCGCCCCGAAGAAATCGACGACCTGGAAGCCACCCGCCTGGCGCGCGACATTGCAAAGAAGGTGGAAGAGAACCTGCAATATCCGGGGCAAATCAAAGTGACCGTGATTCGGGAAACCCGCGCGGTAGACTATGCGAAATAGCCACACTCCCTGTGCCCCGCCCATCTTTTAGGGGCTGGGCACAGGCGCCAGCCTGTTGACAACAACGAGCGAACCTTTTAAGATAAACGCAGGAAGCCGTGGGCCGGCCAGGTGGTCGCGGCGGCACATGGTGCCGTCGAGGAAAGTCCGCACTCCACAGGGCACGGCGCCGGGTAACACCCGGGAGGGGGCAACCCCTCGGACAGGGCCACAGAAACAGACCGCCAACGGCCTGCGCTGCAGCGCAGGTGCGGGCAAGGGTGAAAAGGTGGGGCAAGAGCCCACCGGCGCGCCGGGCAACCGGCACGGCCAGGCAACCCCCGTCGGGAGCAAGGCCAAGCAGGGACAAAGGCAGCCGGCGGCTGCCGGGGTGTGACCCGCACCCCTCGAGTTCCGGGTAGGCCGCACCGAGCAGCGGTGGCAACACCGCCGCCCAGACAGATGACCACCCAGGCAGGTTTCCCCTGCCGGACAGAATGCGGCTTACAGGCCGACCCACGGCTTCCTCTCATACCACGCACCCCGTCAACATCCCCAACGCCGCCAACGTCGCTCTCTCAACTTCTCGTGCGAGGCCGCAGATGACGAACACCTCTCCCCCCGTTTTCATGCTCATTGCCCAGGGCGGCCCCCTCGAAGGCATGCGCTGGACGATAGAGCAGAGCATGACCATCGGACGCGACCCTTCTTGCGACATCGTCATTCCCGACCGGCAGGTCTCGCGGCGGCACGCCCGCCTGCACCCCGACGCGCGCGGCGTGGTGCTCGAAGATCTGCACAGCAAGAATGGCACCCATCACAACGGTGAACGGGTTGCCGCGCCGGTGCGCCTTGGCGACGGCGATGTGGTGCAAATTGCCCTGGCGCAGCGTTTTCTGGTCGCTACCTCCGACGCCACCCTGCCCCTGAGCGACGTGCCCGACACCCTGCAGATCATGGGCAAAGCCCTGCGGCTGGATGCCACCACCCATCAGGTCTGGGTGCGCGGCAAGGAAATCTTCCCGCCGCTTTCGGCTGCCCAGTTCCAGTTGCTGCAGGCGCTCTATCAGCGGGAAGGCGAAGTGGTGCCGCGCGAAGACCTCATCCGCGCGGTGTGGGGCAAGGAAGCCATCGGCATCTCCAACCAGGCGCTGGACGCCTTAGTGCGCCGCCTGCGCGACCGCCTCGCCGCCGCCGACCCCACCCACGCCTACGTGGTTACCGTACGCGGCCACGGCTTGCGGCTGGATAATCCCCAGACGGGATAAAAAAACAACAGGCACGACAATTTTTTGAACCCCGTCAAGGTTTCGCAATACAAAAAAACAGCCCCTCGCTCGAGGGGCTGTCTGCTCTCACGTTGCGCTTGCTGCTTTTTCTTCTCCGGGCGGTGCATCGCTTGACAACGGGGGAGCAGGCAGGCTTTCTTCCATGCGAATCTGCCCCCGCAGGAAAGCGCCTTCTTCCGTGGCAAAGGAAACGGCCACCACGTCGCCCAGCACGCGCCCGGTCTTGCGAATCTCCACCCGCTCGGCGGTGATGTTGCCCTTGAGGATGCCCGCCACCACCACGGTTTTGGCATACACGTGCTCGCAGGTCACGCGGCCGCTTTCCGCTACCACCAGCAAGCCCTCGAAATTGAGTTCGCCCTCAAAAACGCCTTCCACCCGAATGCCGCCCCGCCCGGTGATGCGGCCGCGAACGTGCACCTCGGGGCTTAGCACCGACGTCACCCGCCCAATGGGCGCCGAGGCAGGCGGTGGTGCAGCGGGCTCTTCGGCTTCCGGAACGCGGCGTCGCCCTCGACGGAACATCTCAGTCGCTCGCTTTCTCGGCGAGTTTGCCCAAGGCATCGGGGTCGGGGAAGCCCATGACATTGTAACCGGCATCCACGTAGAGCACTTCGCCGGTGATGCGCCGCCCCATGTCAGAGCACAGGAAAACAGCAGCGTTGCCGATGTCTTCGGTGGTGATGTCTTCCTTGAGGGGCGAAAGTTCCAGAATGGTCTTGTAAAGCGAGCGGAAACCGGCGATGCCCGCCGCCGAGAGGGTGCGGATTGGCCCCGCAGAGATGGCGTTCACCCGCAAGCCCATCTTGCCCAGGTCGTAGGCAAGGTAGCGGGTGGTGGCTTCCAGCGCGGCCTTGGCAACGCCCATGACATTGTAATGCGGCACGACTTTCACGCCGCCGTAGTAGGTCATCGTCACCAGCGCGCCGCCAGGGGGCATGATCGGCTGGAAGGCACGCGCCAACGCGGCAAACGAATACACGCTTACATCCATTGCAATGTGGAAGCCGCTGCGGCTGGTCTGGTAAAAGGGGCGGGCGAGGTCTTCCCGCTCGGCAAAAGCCACCGCATGCACGAGGATGTCAACCTTACCGAAATGCGCTTTGGCTTTCTCGGCAATCGCCTCGATTTCCTCGTCTTTCGTCACATCGCAGGGTTCCACAAATTCGCAGGCGATTTCATCGGCCAGGCGGCGCACACGGCGTTCCAGCGCCGGGCCAGCGTAACTCAAACCGATGTTTGCACCCTCGCGCTTGAATGCCTGGGTAATACCCCAGGCGATGGAGCGGTTGTTTGCAACGCCAAAAATCAGAGCATTCTTGCCTTCCAACAAACCCATGACAGCCTCCTCCTTGCTTGGTGATTGGTTGCCTCGTTGCCCGCCCGCCTCATGGCCGGGCAATGAAGCGCCACGGAATGCTTTTCCACGGTTCCGGCACTGTGTTTAAACCCACACGCGCCCCAATGGTCACGCTTTCGTCGGGGAAAGCCTCGCCAAACTCCAGGAACAGCGCGGCATCGGGGGCGCAAAGGTCTGCGCCGTGGTAGCGCCCGTCGATGTCTAAAGCCTGACACAACTTGGCGGGGCCATTCGTCCATTCCCGGCGGGGGCGTCCGGCACGGCGGGCGGCAATGCGCTCCAGCCCCTCGGTGGGCATCAAAGCCCGCACCAAAACCGCCGCGGGGAAACCTTCCCGCTCGGTGACGACGTTGAACAGCCAGTGCATCCCGTAGGTGAAATAGACGTAGGCATGGCCGGGCGGGCCGTACATCACCGCGGTGCGGGACGTGCGCCCGGCGCGGGCGTGACAGCCCTGGTCTTCCTCGCCCACGTAGGCTTCGGTTTCCACAATGATGCCGCCAACACGCACGCCATCGGGTTCGCGGTGCACCAGGTGGGCGCCGAGCAACTCGCGGGCGACGGTCAGCGTGGGGCGGGCGAAGAATTCACGGGGGATGCGTTCAGGCATTGACCTTTTCCAGCACGGCGGGCAGTTCGGAAAGGCGATGAATGACCGGATTTTCGGCTTCGGGGAACAAATCGAGCGGGTCCACCAATACCGGCAGCAGCCCGGCGCGCTGCGCGCCCAAGATATCGGCATAGTAATTGTCGCCGATGTAAGCGGCTTCGTGGGGCTGCACCCCGGCGGCTTCCACCGCCTTGAGGAACGCTTCAGGGGCGGGCTTCCACACGCCAATATCCCCGGCGACCAACGCAAACTCAAGGTAAGGCGCAATGCCGATGTCTTCCAGATAGCCGTTGAGGGGCTCGCGGCGGTTGGTCAGCAGCCCCATGCGGTAGCCCTGCGCTTGCAAAGCCTTCAGCGTGGGAATCGTATCTTCGGGCACCACGTCCCGCACCGTTTCTTCGTGGTGGCTGAGGCGGTCATAAAGCGGCCCTGCCAGCCGATGGGAACAGGCCGAATCACAGCCCAAACGGCGCAGGCGCTCGGCGTTGAAGGCCACCCAAAATTCGGCGCTTTCACCGTATTGCCGCAGCCAACGGCGCAGTTGGTCGGAACTCGCCCAGAAGTAATGAATCCAGCGGTTCATCTGGCGGCGTTTCTCGGGGGAAACCGGCACGCCCAACGCCTGGGCTTCGCGAATGAAAATTTCTTCCCACGTGGGGCGGGAAACCCGCAACGTGCCGTCAAGGTCAAAAATCAGCGCACGAATGGCCAAAACAACCTCCCGAAGGTTGGGGGAACGCAGAGGCATAGAGAGGGGAACACAGAGACGCAGAGAAATGCAAAGAGCATACGGAAGGCACAGGGCGCGCGGCTGGGGAGATAGGCCGCGGATTTTTTGGACACCAAGGTCGCCAAGAAAGCAAAGACGCAAAGGTCTCTGTGCCGTTTCTGCGCTCTCTGCGGCTCCGCGTTTCAGCCGCCAATCTGGCTCATGGTACGGTCTTGGGGCGCTTCACCCTGGGCCAAACCGTGCCCCCAGGGCTTGCGCCAGACGGCTTTCACAATCAGGCGGCGCAGTTCCTCGTCGGAAGCGCCTTCCCGCAGCGGGGTGAGCAAATCGGCCTCGTCTTCCCGCAGCAGGCAAAGGCGCAGGTGCCCGTCGGCGGTGAGGCGCAGGCGGGTGCAGGCGGCGCAGAATGGCTGGCTGACCGAAGCAATGAAGCCAATTTGCCCCTGGGCGCCGGGCAAGCGAAAGAGGCGGGCTTCGCCATCGAGGCGTCCGCCGTCCACCGGTTCGAGGGGGCCAAAGGCTTCTTCGATGCGGGCGCGCATCATGTCGGCGGTGACCAGCATCAACTGCTGGAAATCGGTTGCGCCCGCGAAGGGCATCATTTCGATGAAACGCACCTGCCAAGGATGGTTCAGGGTGAGGCGCGCCAGGTCCACGACATCGGTCTCGTTGTAACCGCGCACCACCACGGCGTTGAGTTTGACCGGCTGCAGCCCGGCTTCCTCGGCGGCCTGAATGCCGTCGAGGACGTCTTCCAGATCGCCCCAGCGGGTGAGGCGGCGGAATTTGCCCGCGTGCAGGGTGTCGAGGCTAACGTTGACGCGCTTCAGCCCGGCTTCGGCAAGGGGGCGCGCCATGCGGCTCAGCAAAATGCCGTTGGTGGTCATGGTAATTTCGCGAATACCCGGCGTTTCATGGATGGCACGCACGAGTTCCACCACACCGGCGCGCACCGTGGGTTCACCGCCTGTGAGGCGGATTTTGTCTACCCCCAATTGGGCAAACAGGCGCACAAGGCGCAAAATTTCGTCGTCTTGCATCGCCGTTGCAGAAGGCATGAAGGTCATGTCTTCGGGCATGCAATAAACGCAGCGCAGGTTGCAGCGATCGGTCAGGCTGATGCGAAGGTAGTGGAGGCGTCGTCCAAAACGGTCGTAAGCCATGTGTGCTCCTGTGAAGGGCGCGCCCTGGGATGGTACAGGTAGTGGTTGGTTACTTGGTTGCTTGGGCTCTGTCCGCAAAATATCCTCGTGGTGTCATTGCGAGCCCCGAAGGGGCGAAGCAATCCCCTTTTCGGCAGTCAGGAGACTGCTTCGGCGGCTACGCCGCCTCGCAGTGACACATCTCTGAAGAATTTTCGGATAGTTTAGAGTAACAGTTCAGCCCTAAAGAGAAAACGGATTACGCAGACAGAAGGCACGGAAACGAAGTGATTCGTGAAGCGTTGCTTCGTCAATTCGTGGCGTTTGCACAATACTTCGCGTTCTTTGTTCCTCTTTGCGTTAAATCCGCGCCCATCCGTATATTATCCGCGCTCGTCCGCGGGCTGTTTCCCAAAGGCTGAACAGTTACGGCAAATCAATCAAATCGCCGCGCTGGAAGCCTTCCTCGCCGAGGCGCATCCGCACATACGAAGCATAGCGTTCGGGGTGAATGCGCCCATCGGCCACGGCTTCGCGGATGGCGCAGCCGGGTTCGTGAATGTGGGTGCAATCGCTGAACTGGCACAAATGCACCAACGCTCGAAATTCGGGGAAGTAGCCGTCCAGTTCCTCGGGCTCGATGTCCCACAGCGAAAGGGCTTTCAGGCCGGGGGTGTCGGCCACCCAGCCGCCGCCTTCCAGCGGAAACATTTGCCGCACCACGGTGGTGTGGCGGCCTTTCCCCGTGGCCTTGCTGATTTCCCGCACGGAAAGCCCCAGCCCCGGCTGCACTGCGTTCAGCAGGCTGGATTTGCCCACACCCGAAGGGCCGGCAAACACCGAAACCCTGCCCGTGAGGCGTTCCCGCAAGGCATCCACACCCTCGCCCGTGGCGGCGGCGGTGTAAAGCACCGGGTAGCCGATGGTTTCGTAATGCCCGAAAATCTCGCGGGCGCGCGCCACACCCACCAAATCCACCTTGTTGGCAACGATGAGCGCGGGGATCTCCTGCTTTTCGCTGATGACGAGGAAGCGGTCTAACATCCGCAGGCGGGGTTCGGGCCGGGCACAGGCAAAAACGAACACGGCTTGGTCGGGGTTGGCGATGATGATTTGCTCATACTCGCCGCGCGGGGTCGGCGCCATGCGGGAAAGTTTCCGCACGCGCGGCTCAATGGCCTCGATGAGGCCGCTGCCATCAGGAAGGCGGCGGAAGCGCACCCAATCGCCCACGGCCACGATGTCGCCGCGGCGGGGGCCGCGCTTGAGTTTGCCCCGCAGGCGGCAGACAACCTCTTCGCCGCCCTCGGTGTGCACGGTGTAAAAACCGGATTGCGAGCGGATGACCAGCCCGCGAGGAAGGTCAGCAGTGCCTTGTTTCGCCATGACTACGGATTGGGCGTGGGCGTTTCGGTGGTTTCCGGTGTGGGGGTGCGGGTCACACCGATTTGGGCTTCCCACGGGTAAACCGAGCGCGGCTTGCCGTAGAAGTAAACTTCCACCACGCGCCGCAGAATGGGCGCCGCCACCTCGGAGCCCTCACCGCCGTATTCCACCACCACGGCCACGGCAATGTCGGGCTTCCCTTCGTTCTGGGCATCGGTGTAGGCGACAAACCACGCATGGGGCGTGCCCACCGCGGTGCTCGCCGTGCCGGTCTTGCCGTAAATCGGAATGCCGAAATTGATAAAACGCCAGTAAGCCGTGCCGCGCGGGCTGGAAACCACCAGCCCCATGCCTTTGCGGATGACGGTAAGGGTTTCGGCGCTGACAGGCAGTTTGCCGCGTTCCTCTGGCTCGAACTGATGGACAACGTTGCCGTCGGCGTCCACGATTTTTTCCACCATCTGCGGCTTGTAGAGGGTGCCGCCGTTGCCAACCGCGGCGACATAATCGGCCACCTGCAACGGCGTGACGAGGGTAGTGCCCTGCCCAATGGCCTGCTGCACGGCTTCCCGCTCGCTGGTGGGGTCGAGAATTTGCCCCGCCTCGTCGCCGATTTCGATGCCCGTGGGGCTGCCCAAACCGAAGGCACGCGCCGTTTCTGCCAGGTAATTGGGCTTGTAATTCAGGTAAAGGTCAAGCCCAATGTGCCAGAAATAGGGGTTGCAGGAACGCATCAGCCCTTCGGGCAGGTTGAGTTTGCCGCTGGGCGGGAAACCGTGGTCGTAGGTCCAGTCGTAGAGGGTCAAACCCGGGATCTCGGTGAACTCGTGGCCGCAATTGTAAATCGTATCTTCCCGAAAGCGTCCGCTTTCCAGGGCTGCCGCCATGGTTACGATTTTGAACACCGAACCTGGCGGGTAAAGGCCGCGGGTGGCGCGGTCGAGAAGCGGGTTGCCGGGATCGTTGAGTTGCTGCAGCAGCGCGCTGCTGTTGAAATTGGCGGTTTCAAAAGCGTTGGGGTCGAACCCCGGTGAGGAAACCAGCGCCAAAACGCGCCCGGTGTCGCGTTCCAGCACCACGATGGCGCCCACAAAGCCTTTCATGGCTTCCTGCGCCTGCAATTGCAGGTCGCGGTCAATGGTGGTGTAGATGGTATCCGCCGGTTTGGTGGTTGCCGCACCCAGCGCCTGCACAATGTTGCCTTCGGCATCCACCACGTAGAGCGTGCCGCCGTTCTTGCCCGCGAGGTAAGGCTCGCCCCAGTGTTCGATGCCCATGCGGCCAATCTTCTGGTCAACCCGATAGCCGCGGCGGCGATATTCACCCACCTCTTCAGGCTGCAAGGCACTGATGTAGCCGATGCCGTGGGGGGAAACCCCCGCGCCGTAATACCAGCGCCCGCTGTAACGGCGCAGCACGATGCCCGCGTAGCCCACCAGTTGGCTGTAATAATGGTCAGCCACATCAGCGGAAACCTCGCCCACGGGCACATAACCGCCCGGCGGCGGATTTTCATAAGCATCGCGAAGGTAGTTAGGGCGGACGCCCGTGACCCGCCACAGCAAATTGAAAAGGCCGTCGGCCTGGTCGGGGTCAACCTGCCCAGCCATCAAGCCGATAGCCATGGCATCGGTTTGGGTGGCAATCACCTGTTCGCTACGGTCGAAAATCTCGCCGCGGGCGGGCACCTGCAAGTCCATCGCCAGCCGCTTGCCGCCATGCAGTTCGGGCAAAATCAAGGCTTCGTCCCATTGCACCCGCCACGCGCCATTTTCCAGACTGAGGTTCATCACCGTATCGCGGGTGATTTCGCCCACCACGGCGCTGTGCAGGGTCACGGTATAGGCCACCTGCGCGCTGTGAGGCTTGACCAGCGACGAGCGGATGGTGTAATCTACCTTTTGCAGCGCGGCGTTTTCGGCCACGTCTTCATAATAGGCCTTGAAATCGTCTTCGGTGACAGCATCTCGGCTCACGGCAGTGAGCAGCCGGTACATGCTTTCGTAGTCTTCCTGCTGCCAGGCGTGCAGGTAGGCTTCGGCCACCACCTGCGGGTCGGGGACGTGGGTGGTGACAACGCCGGGGGAAGGCAGCGCCGTGGGGACAGAAGGCACCTCGGTGCCCGACGAAGTGCAGGCTGCAGCCGCTGCGGCGATGGCAAGGAAAACAACGACCAAGAAGAAATGCTGACGGTTAAGCATAGGCCTCTCGCTTAGAGGAAGTTCTTGCAGGCGGGGTAATCACCCTCACAATTGTACCCCAAAGCGGCAACACACCGTTGGGCGAGGTCAGAGGCAGGGGAAGCGCCCAACTGCCGCAGCAGGCAGCCCAGGGCGCACAAGGGCAGCCCCACCGCGTTGGCATAACAGCCCTCGATGCG
>JALVOR010000210.1 GCA_027026295.1 Anaerolineales bacterium
CTTGGCGACCTGTTTTTTTGCGTCTCTGCCTGTTCATCGTTGTAAGGAATAACCGGCATCATTCGGGAAGCAAAAAGCGGGTGAGGTAATCGGTACGCTTTCCACCGAAGAAGCCCGCCACAAGGTGGTAAAGGGCAAAGAGTTCCAGCGCAAAGGGCCAGTAGCCAAAATAGCCTAACGCGGGCATTTCGAAAATGTGCAGGAAGCCTACAAAGGGGACGTGGTAAACCCATTTGGGGTAGGCGTAATAATTCCAGCATTCCCAAAAGAAGGCCGTGAACCACACCCCCGCCCACAACGCCGCCACGGGGCGCCAGTCGCCGCGGGCGGTGAATTCCAGCAGGGTGCGGTTGCCCAGCCATGCGTTGAGGGGTTCCAGAATGAAATACACCGCCAGCCACAAGAAGGGGAAAGCGTAGCGCGGCCAGAGCAGCAGGGCGGCTAACATCAGCCAGCCGCCGATGAACGCCCCCCACAGCAGCCGCGGTGTGGGGCGCACCACCGGCCCGCGGGCAAAGCGCTGCACCCACGCAAAAGACGCCATCCACTCCGCTGCGCCGAACACCGCAGGCATCACGGTGCTGAAACTGAACGTCGCCAGCACGCCATATTGCAGCGCGGTGAAATGTTCCCGCCCGAGGTAATGCCAGTTCTGGGTGCGCAGGTTGAGGGCTTCGAACAGCCACCACGCCGGGGCGGAAATCACGAACAGCATGGCGTAAGCGCGCGGGTTTTGGGTGAGCAGCGAAGCCCCGCGGCGGCGGTAGGCGAGGGCATCCACCGTGAGGGCATAACCCAGCCAGAGGGGGAAAAAGAGAATGTGGGTGCGCAGGCCGGGCAGGAACCAGTTGAGCGGCCATGCCGCGGCAATCAGGGCCAGGCCAACCCAGCCGTGGCGGGGAAAACGGGCGTTTTGCATGAGCAACCTCCCGGGAAGCGCCTTGTTAGTGCATTCTCAAACATGATTGTGGTAATCCAGAAAGCATAATCAGCCCTGCTTGTGGCAATATCTCACCCATCCCCCGATGAGCCTCGCTTGGCCTTCGACTTCGCTCAGCCTTCGACTCCGCTCAGCCTTCGACTTCGCTCAGGCCGGGCGCTCGGCTCATCTGCCCCCTTCCCTCCCTTGCTAAGGGAGGGAAAGGGGCGGCTACGGTGACGCGATAGCGTAGCCGTAGCGGGGGTAGGGAGAGATCAAGCAAAGCAACTTGGCCTTGGGCACCGCTGTGGGCAGCCTAAACCCACTATCAGGGTTGATTATGCATTAGGAGTAAACGCTACCCCCTGCGCGAAGCATGGGGGCGCAGGGGGCAGGAGAAAAGCGAGAGAAATAAAGAAAACGCGGGAACCACTAAGACCCAATATCGTAATGATGTCATTGCGAGCCCCCCCCTCGCTGCGCTCGGCGCAGGCTCCGGGGCGAAGCAATTCCCTTTTGGGCGACCAGGAGACTGCTTCGGCGGGCTTCGTCATTGCTCAGCCCGCCTCGCAGTGACACACCCATGAAGATTTTTCGGACAGGCTCTAAATGATGCCGGTTTCCTTGCCGACCTTGTAGTAGGCTTCCAGCACATGGTCAATCTGCTCATCGGTGTGGGTCGCCATGTAAGAGGTGCGCAGCAAGGTTTTGTTCGCGGGCACCGCAGGCGGCAGCACCGGGTTGACGAACACGCCTTCTTCAAAAAGGCGCTTCCACACGAAGATGGTCTTCATCTGGTCACCGATGATGATGGGGATGACCGGCGTTTCGCTGGTGCCGGTGTCGAAGCCCATGTTGGTGAGTTCACGCTTCACCCGGTTGGCGATTGCCCACAGACGCTCGCGGCGCTCAGGTTCGGTTTTCATCACCTGCAGGGCCGCGCGGGCAGCAGCAGCGTTGGCTGCCGGAATGCTGGCGCTGAAAATCATCGAGCGCCCCATATGCTGAATGTACTGCACCACATCGGCATCACCCGCAATGAAGCCGCCCAACGAAGCAAACGACTTGCTGAAGGTGCTCATGATGAGGTCTACATCGTCAGTCACGCCGAAATGGGCAGCGGTGCCGTTCCCCTGGGGACCAAGCACGCCCATGCTGTGGGCGTCATCCACCATCAGGCGGGCGTTGTATTCCTTGCACACCTTGAGCATCTCGGGCAAGGGGGCAATGTCCCCGTCCATGCTGTAAATGCCGTCCACCACCACCATGCGCCCCCGGTCAGCCGGAATCCTCGAGAGCGCGCGAGCGAGGTCTTCCAGATCATTGTGCTTGAAGCGCACAATGTGCCCCTGCGAGAGAATTGCCCCGTCCACAATGCTGGCGTGGTCGGCGCGGTCCAGCACCACATAGTCTTCCCGGTTGACCACCGCCTGAATGGTGCCCAGGTTGGTCTGGTAGCCGGTGCTGAACACTAAGGCGGCTTCCTTGCCCACGAAATCGGCCAGTTCCTCTTCCAGTTCCTTGTGCAGCCGCAGCGTGCCGTTGAGGAAGCGGGAGCCGGTGTTGGAAGTGCCGTATTTTTTGATGGCTTCCAGCGCGGCTTCCTTCACCTTGGGATGGGTGGTCAAGCCAAGGTAATTGTTGGAACCACACATGATCAGCCGATGCCCCTTGTAATCGACCTCGGTGCCTTCGTTCTCATCCAGAGGCAAGAAGTAAGGATAGTAACCCTGTTCGATGGCCTCTTTGACCTCTGTCAATTCGGCGACCTTCGCAAAGATGTCTTTGATGTCCTGGGTCTCGCTCATAAAAACGCCTCCTGGGAAAGCGAACACTTAAGTGGCCTTATTTTACCTTGTTTACACCAAAAATGGGCGCGGAAAAAGAGGAAAGCACGCTCCCGCGCTGCAAATGGCATTGGCTTTCACCGGCAACGGGGCAGGTGGCCATCCGCCTGCATGGGCGGCCTCGTGGCAGGGAACGATGCCTCCCCAGCACCGGGAAACCACCGAGGCCGCCGAGCCGGAGAGGGTGATGGTCGACTGAAAACGAAACGCTGCTCACACTTTCTCCGGGGCGAGCAGGCTATTTCTTGACAAAGAGATACCCTGCACCGCCCTCCAGCACAACGCCAATGACAATGAGGAAGATGCCCACTCGCGTGGGCGTCCAGTCCACCTGCAAGAGCGCGATGGTAAAGTTCATCACACGGTCGGCAAGCGCCACCCAGGCGGAAGGCTGCGTCTCGGGCGCCAAGGGGGCAGCCGGCGCCGAGGCAAGGGGAACCGTGGCAAACACCACCACCAGCAGCCCGGCAAGCAGGAAAACTGCACCCATTATCGCCAGCAGCCACGCAAAGCGGAGGCGGTTTTTACGCATCTTTGTCTTCTCCAGAATCGCTCCACGCCCCCGGAATAACGGTGGTTTTCGAGTTGCCCCGATATTCGGCGACGATTTCCGGGGGAGCGAGTTCCACGAAAAAGTAAAAGGCCGCGCTGACAATAGCGGCGTCGTCCAGGGGATTGAGGGGCACCAGGTCAACCGGCGAAAAGGCATAAATTACTGCCCCCACCGGCAAGAGTTTGAGATACCACGGTACCCGCCTGTCCAGCAGCAGGTTGCCTACCAGGCGGGCTTCCCGAACAATGGCAAACCAGGCACCTGTGTTGTTCTTTTTGGAAGAGCGAGAAGATTCGGTGGGCATGAGCAAGCCTCCTGAGAAAAGGAGAAGGGTTATCGTCAAAGGGCAAGAAGCACTTTTAAGCAGTTTACCACAAGAGTGGGGCGCTGTTTTGCTTCCCCCCAGGTGAGGGTGCAAGCAAAATGTGTAGGAATGGTTGCCCTGTTATGGAATGAGGGCAAAGAAACCACAAAACCACAGAAAACACTGAAGCGCCACAGAAAACACAGAAATAAGGCGATTCGTGAAGCGTTACTTCGTCAATTCGTAGAAAACCAAACGAATGCAACCTCCTTTGTGCCTCCTTGTGCTCCTCTATGCCCTGGCATTATCCCTTCTTTGCGTGCTTTGCGCCTTAGCGTTACAAAAAATCCGTGCGCGTCCGTGACCATCCGTGTCATCCATGGCCTATCTTCCCAAGGATGAACGGCTACGCTTCTACAACATTTGCCTGCGCCTCGCGCCGCGCAGCCGCTTGCCCTTCCTCGCAGGGTGTGCTAAACTCAAAGGGGAGGAGTGCTTATGAGCGACCCCAATGACAATATGCTCCAAGAGGCCATTCAGGCCATTTCGCGCGGCGAAACCGGCAAAGCGCAAGAGATCCTCAGGCGCCTGCTGCGCATTTCGCCGAAAAATGCCGAATACTGGGTTTGGATGAGCGCGGCGGTGGATTCCCCCAAAGAGCGGCGCTATTGTCTGCAAAAAGCCCTCGCTGCAGACCCCGACTATGAGCCAGCCCGCCGCGGGCTTATTTTGATGGGCGAACTCCCGCCGGACGAGGTCGAGCCGGTTGTCGTTCCCAAACCCTTCGCCTGGGAAAACCGCTTCAAGCCCGCCACTTCGACGCCTTCCCAACGCAACGTCTTGCCGCGCCAGGTGGTGATAGGCGTGGCGGGGCTTTTCCTGCTCATGCTGCTCTCCTGGCAGGGGTGGAAGTTCTGGCAGCGCGTGCGCCCCGTGCACGTAGCAACCCCCGCAATTGCTTATCAACGTCACTCGCGTACCTACCCCCTCACCTACCCTCAC
>JALVOR010000211.1 GCA_027026295.1 Anaerolineales bacterium
GCCCTGACCTGGGACACCGACGGCGACGGGAACCCCGACCCCGTCACCGTGGGCACCGCTACCGACGTCTACGACTCCAGCGGCACCAAAGCCGGCCGGCTCACCATCAACAGTGACGGCTCCCTCACCTTCACCCCCGCCTCTGACTACAACGGCACCGTCGACGGCATCACCTACACCATCAGCGACGGCAACGGCGGTACCGATACGGCAAACGTCGAGATCACCGTCAGTCCGAGCGCCGACCTGGAACTGAGCAAGTCCGTCTCTCCCACCACCGCAGGGCCTGGCGACACGGTGACGTTCACGCTGACCCTGACCAACCAGGGCCCCAACGACGCCACTAATGTCACCGTGACGGACACCGTGCCCAACGGCTACGGCTCCATCGCGCTCACCAGTTGCAGCGGCGGCTCTCTCAGTGGAAGCACCCTCACCTGGAACATCGCCAGTCTCGCGGTCAACGGCACCGTCACCTGCGAGTTCACCGCGGTGGTGCAGGCCGGAGGCCATCTCAATGTGGCCGAAGTGACCGCGTCGGACCAATCCGACCCCGACAGCACCCCCGGCAATGGCGACACCAACGAGGACGACTACGACACCGCCCAGGTGGGGACGGTGTTCGACCCGCCCGCAGGCTGGAAGACAGTGAACGACAATGGTTGGCCCGAACTGGTATGGCAGATGGTGTGGATTAACAACGGCAACACCACTGCGTTGAATGCACTCATCGTAGACCCCATTCCCACGGATACTACCTATATCGCGGGCAGTTTGACCTGCACCGCTTACGGCGCCACGGTAGTGCACCAGTGCACCTACAACGCGGCCTTGCAGCACGTTGAGGTTCAGGCCGACATCGCCGCCGACCCCGGTGCCACCGACGCGGATACCGCGAACAACGAACTGGTCATTACCTTCCGCACCGATGTGGTGGGTAACCCCAGTAATGTGGAAAACCAAGGCCAGGCTTTCTGGGACGAGAACGGCGATGGTACCACCGGCGCTGGCGACTCCAACGTCGATAACAACGCTCCGGTACTCACCGATGACCCGGCCACACCCAAATCCCACGATCCCACTCGCGCCTATCCGCCGCGCCTGCCCAAGACCGGTTTCCCGCCAGCGCGGTTGACCCACATCCCCGCCGCGCCCGCACTACTGCCCTACCAGAACATGGGCCAGGTGTGGGTGGAGATCCCCCGACTGGGGGTGGAGAAGCCGGTGTTGGGTGTTGCCCCCGCCGCGGACATCACTTGGCTGACCGATGTGGCCTGGATGACCAATACCGCCTTCCCCGGCTGGCAGGGGAACAGCGTGCTCACCGCGCACAACTGGCTGCCCTCGGGGCTGCCCGGCCCCTTTGCGCAAATCCACACCCTGCGCTGGGATGACATCATCCGGGTGCATGTCGATGGCACCGTGTACGAGTACCGGGTGCGGGAGGTGCGCTACGTGACGCCGCGAGCCACTTGGCCTTTGGAGCCGATAGATGATGGCTACACCTGGCTCACATTGCTCACCTGCAGCCAGTACGACGAGGCTACGGGAACCTACCGGAGCCGCGTCGTGGTGCGAGCAGTGCTGGTGAAGGTAGGAGACGAATAAACGGGAAGGGGCGGCCTTGGTGCCGCCCCTTTTTCTCTACAGTCGCGGGCCTGAGGCGCATATCTATCTGGCGCCCGCCGTCAACCTGAACGCTGACCCCGGTTGGCGCGTATGAACCCTGATGGTGTGATAAGCCAGGGGTTCCTGTGAACACGTGATGTGCTTTAGCAGGGAGGGGGTGTTGAAGAGTTTTTTCTGTGAGCGGAGGTGGACGGTTGTTCGCCTCCGCTTCGCGCGCCAATCTTTACAAAATCTTCATAAAATCTTTGCTGAAATTTCACATAGGCTTTGTACACTAATACACTAAGAGGTAGTCGGAAGATTCCACGCCAAGGAGCATCGCCTATGAAAACCCTGCTCATTCTTGGTGCCGGTACGGGTGGCACCATGGTGGCCAATAAAATGGCGCACCATCTGGACGCTTCAGAATGGCGCATCATCATCGTGGACCGGGACGAAATGCACTATTATCAGCCCGGTTTCCTGTTCATTCCCTTTGGAATTTATGCCCCCCACGACGTCGTCAAACCCAAGCGCAATTTCCTGCCGCCTCAAGTGGAGGTGGTTTTCTCGGATATCAAGATCATCGAGCCGGAAAAAAGCCGTGTCCGCCTGCGCAAGGACAACCAGGTCATCACCTACGATTACCTTGTCATTGCCACCGGCAGCCACATCCACCCCGAGGAAACCCCCGGCCTGATGGATGGCGGCGGCTGGCTGGAAAACATTTTTCCTTTCTACACCCTTGAGGGCGCATCCAGACTTGCCCGCTTCTTCAAATTCTGGAAGGGTGGTCGCCTCGTCCTCAATGTGGCCGAAGTTCCCATTAAGTGCCCGGTAGCGCCGTTGGAATTCCTTTTCCTTGCCGATTGGTTCTTCCACCAGCGCGGCATTCGCGACAGGGTGGAAATCATCTACGCCACCCCGCTCCCCGGCGCTTTTACCAAGCCCCGCGCCTCGGCCATCCTCGGCGATATGTTGGAGCAAAAGAGCATTCATCTCGAACCCGATTTCAACATCATGGAAGTGGATAACGGTAAGCAGGTCATCCGTTCCTACGACGAGCGGGAAATTCCCTATGACGCGCTGATTACCGTGCCCACCCACATGGGTTCCGATGCCATTGCCCGCTCGCAGATGGGCGACGAACTGCACTTCGTGCCCACCGACAAGCACACCCTGCGGGCGCAGAAGTGGGAAAACATCTTCGTCATCGGCGACGCTGCCAATGTGCCCACCTCCAAGGCCGGTTCGGTGGCGCATTTTATGCTCGACGTGGTCGTGGAAAACCTGCTGCGCAGCATTGAAGGGCTGGAGCCGCAGCCCAAATTCGACGGGCACGCCAACTGCTTCATCGAATCCGGTTTCGAGAAGGGTGTGCTGATCGATTTCAACTATGAGGTCGAACCGCTGCCCGGCAAATACCCGCTGCCCGGTTTTGGGCCGTTTTCCCTGCTGCAGGAATCTTACGCCAACCACTGGGGCAAAATGCTCTTCCGCTGGACTTACTGGAACGTGCTCCTCAAGGGCGGCGAAATGCCTTTCGAATCTCAGATGAGTATGGCCGGCAAGTGGGTTTAGGAGATTGCCATGACCACTACGGCGATACCCCACGAACAAATGGCGCAACTGCTGGAACGGCTTGACCGTATAGAAGCGCATCTGGCTGAAGAACGGCGCCGCGCCGAGGAACGGGCAGAACTGACGCGCGATTTGATTCCCATCGGGAACCAAATGGTCAAGTTGACCATTGACGAACTCGCCGAAATCGGTTCTGACTTCCGCTCTGAAGATTTGTGGTTCTTGCTCAAACGGCTGTTGCGCGATATCAACCTGCTGCTCAAAATGCTCGACCAGTTGGAATCCGCCATGGGGCTTGCCGAAGAACTCAACCGGCTGAGCAAACCGATGTTTGCCACCGCGGTGGAATCCCTCGACCAACTGGAACGCGAAGGCTTCTTCAACCTGCTGCGCGCCGGATGGGCTGCTACCCGCCGCGTTGCCAATGCCTTCAGCCCCGAAGATGTTGAAGTGTTTTCGCAAGACGCGGGTGCTTTGCTTACCGCGTTCCGCGCCCAGCCTGAAGAAACCCCTTCCCTCTGGCAAATCCTGCGCGAAATGCGCGACCCGCAAGTCCGTCGGGGGCTGGCGCGTGCCTTGGGGCTGCTACAAGCCCTGGGTAGTGCGCGGCCTGCTCCCGCCGCTTCCCCCACCCCTCAAGGAGAACCCAATGATTGATTTCAAGTCTCTACCCCTCAACGAAGAAGGCTATTTGACCGACCCGACCGTCTGGAACGAGGAAATTGCCAAGGCTTTGGCCGCTGAAGAAGGCATCGAACTCACCGAACGGCACTGGGAAATCATCCGTTTTGCCCGTGCCAAGGGGGAGGAAAGCGGCAAGGCCCCCACCCTGCGGCAGATTTCCCAGGGTGCGGGTGTGCCCACCAAGGAACTCTTCCAACTGTTCCCCAAGGGCCCGGCAAAGAAAGTCGCCAAGATTGCTGGTTTGGGCAAGCCCGAAGGCTGCATCTAAACGCTTCCGCAGGGCGGGCATTTGCGCCCGCCCTTTCTTGCTCAGGAGGAAGAACCATGGCTGAAAATACCCGCAAAATCGCGTTCATCTGCTCCAAAGGGAACCTTGACATGGCTTACCCGGCGCTCATCATGGGCTGGGCGGCCATCGGCAACGGCGTTGAGGTTGTCATTTTCTTCACTTTTTGGGGATTGGATTTGATCACCAAAGATCGCGTTGACCGTCTGCAACTGGCGCCGGTGGGGAACACCAGCATGAAGACCGGCATGATGGGCTTCCCGGTAAACATGGGTATTCCCCAAATCATGGGTGTGCTGCCCGGCATGACCGCTGTGGCAACGTCGTTGATGAAGAAGAAAATGGCGGCTATGGACGTGCCGCCCGTGGGCGAAATGCTCGAAATGTTGGCCGACGCCGGAGCAAAACTTTACGTCTGCAAAATGTCGGTGGATGTGATGGGCCTCAGCAAGGACGCTTTCCTGG
>JALVOR010000212.1 GCA_027026295.1 Anaerolineales bacterium
TATTTTGAGCGAGCGCTATCGCAATCGGAGAAAGCGCTTTCGGTTGCGGTTCAACTTAATTGCGGCAATTTACAACTTGGAGATTGCCTCACGATGACTTTTGCAAGAGGTCTACAGAAGCGCCACAGAAAACACAGAAATTCATATTGGATGGTTACGGCTGACGACGCTCATGCTCCCAAATTCGCCAATCGAGTTCGTAGGCTTTGATATTCATTGTTTTGGCAACTTGCTCGAGGACTTTCACGGCTGTTTTGTCATTTACTTTGTAGCCAAGAGTTTTTTGAATGAAGCGGTGAATCCATACATCGGGCTTGATTGTCTCGATGCCTTGTCGCATCACCAACCACTGGAAGATTGCCAGTCCGGCACCTTTGATTTTTCCCTTAAAGTCCTTTTCAAAGTCAACAGTGGTTGCCCATTGCTTTAATTTTTCCTGCGAGGTTACTTCCACGCTTTCAAAGTAATCAACAAACCTCCTCAAGAGTTCTACCCGTGTCCAGTATTTGTAACCCCAAAGGTATTGAGCGACCAGTAGATTGCCCTCCTTGGTATTGGGGTACTGAGCAAGCAAGGCCTTGAGTTCTTCAAAATTCGATACTTTTTGCCGGGCGTGTTGGCGATAATGTTGCATAGCGCGCTCAATGGTGATGCCGCGCATCTGGTAATCGAGAACGGTTAAGAGCATGTTCTCCACGAAATCGCGAACGAGGTAATTTCCCTTTGCAGGTGGCAATTCTTTGCACCTGGCAAGAAGGCGTTGAAAATCATTGCTTGGAATTGTGGTTTGAGACATTTGATTTACCCGTTGTCGCAGGTTGGGTGCGAGATGCGGAGCGAAAGTTTCGCTAAGTAACAGAGTAACTAACCATGAATTCGCCAGCCTCTACGTCCATTGTACAAGATATTTCATAGTCCCCACCCCACCATCGCCCGCCTGGCGGCGCGTGCCAGTCCCGCGACGGCTTTGTCGAAATGGCGGAAGCGCTCGTCGCGGCTTTGTCCATGGTAATAGCGGTAGTAAATCTGCTGGGCGATGCTCGCGAGGCGAAAGAGGCCGTAAACGAAATAGAAGCGCAGGTCGTCGGTGGTGAGATCTGTGTCGGCGAGGTAGCGTTGCGCCACCTCGCGGCGGGTGAGTGCGCCGGGGGCGTTGGTGGGGCCGAGGCGGACGGCCTGCATTTCGGGTGGGTCGTCGGCTTCCACCCAATAGGCCAGCGACGCGCCCAAATCCATCAGGGGGTCGCCGATGGTCGCGAGTTCCCAATCCAGCACGCCCACCACGTGGAAATCGGCGGGGTCGAAAACCACATTATCGAAGCGATAGTCGTTGTGGATGAGCGCCGCGCCCCGTTCGGGCGGCATATTGGCTTCCAGCCACGCGATGACCTCTTCGAAATCTGGCACGTTGGGCGTGCGGGCGTCGCGGTAGCGGCGCGCCCAGCCCTGCACCTGCCGCTGCACATAGCCTTCGGGGTGGCCGAAGTCGCCGAGGCCGAAGGCGTGGTAGTCGAGGCTGTGCATGCGGCGGTGAGTGTCAATGAGCCGCTCGCACAGGCCGCGTACCTCGGCGGGGGAAAGCGCCAAATCGGGCGGCAGGTCGCGGCGCAAAATCAGGCCGCGGATGCGTTCCATGACGTAAAATGGCGCCCCCAGCACCGCCGGGTCGTCGCAATAGGCCAGCGGTTTGGGCACGGGGAAAGCGCCGTGCAGCGCGTTGAGCAGTACCCACTCGCGGTGCATGTCGTGACCGCTTTTGGGCTTTTTGCCCCGCGGCGGGCGGCGGAGCACCAATTCGGTGTCGCCGACGCGCAGCAGGTAAGTGAGGTTGGAGTGCCCTGAGGGGAATTGCAGCACCTCCAACTTGCCCTGCAGGCCGGGGATGGCGTTCTTGATGTAGGCTTCCAGGCGGGGCAGGTCAAGTTCTTCGCCGGGGCGAGGCGGGCGGACGGCATCGTTCATCGCAACCCCCTTCCTGGCTTCTGTGCCTGGACTTGGCCGTGTTTCTGTGCTAAACGACTCTCCTCGTTCTCTGTGCCAATCTGCGTAATTTGTGATTTCTTCACCGCAGCACCTTCCTCCCGGCTTCCATCTGCTCGCGGTAGGGGCGTAGAATGCGCCTGGCGAGGGAAATTTTGTGCACCTCGTCCGCCCCGTCGTAGATGCGGGCAGCGCGCTCGTGGCGGTAAAAGTAGGCTAAGATGGTGTCGTCGGTCATGCCTAAGCCGCCGTGCACCTGCAGGGCGCGGTCCACCACTTTCTGCATCGTGTTGGCGACCAAAAACTTGATCATGGAAATTTCCTGGCGGGTTTCCTTCCAGCCTAAGTGTTCAATGCGCCACGCCGTTTGCAGGGTGAGGGCGCGGGCGGCCTGAATTTCGGCGGCGCTCTCGGCAATCCACGCCTGGATGATTTCCTTGTCGGCTAACACCTGCCCCGGCGCGATGGGGCGGCGGGCGGCGTAGGCAACCATCAGGTCGAGCGCGCGGCGGGCGACGCCCAGCCAGCGCATGGTGTGGTGGATGCGCCCCGGCCCTAAGCGTTCCTGCGCGATGCGGAAACCGGCGCCTTCCGGCCCCAGCAGGTTGCTTTGGGGCACGCGGCACGAGTGGTAGAGGATTTCGGCGTGGCTGAAATAGCCGCCGCCCTTGTGCCCCATGATGTTGATGTTCCGCACCAGGTCAAAGCCGGGGGTGTCGGCGGGCACGATGAGCATGCTGGCGCGCTGGTAAAGCGGCGCATTGGGGTTGGTGACGGCCATCACGATGGCAAAAGCCGCGCCGTCGGCGGCAGTGGTGTACCACTTCTGGCCGTTGATGACATAATCGTCGCCGTCCTTGACAGCGGTGGTTTCCATGTAGGCTGGGTTGGAGCCGGGCATTTCCACTTCGGTCATGGAAAAGCAACTGCGGATTTTGCCTTCCACCAGGGGGTGCAGCCAGCGTTCTTTTTGTTCCGGCGTGCCGTATTTGTGCAAAATCTCGATGTTGCCCGCGTCGGGGGCTTGCGTGCCGAAGGCGTAATGCCCCAGGGGGCTGGTGCCCAAAATTTCGGAAACCAGCGCGAAGTCGGTCAGAGGAAGTTCCATGCCGCCGTATTCTTTTGGCTGGGCGGGGGCCCACAGCCCCATTTGCTTGACCTTCTCGCGCAGGGTGTCCAGACGGGGTTGGAAGACTCCCGGCGGCTCGTTGAGGAAGTGCTGCTCCAACGGATAGACCTCTTTTTCCATGAATTCCCGAATGAGGTCGAGCATGAGTTGGGTGTTGCGGGGAATGCTGAAATCCATACGGTTGCTCCTCAGGCGAAAAGTTGACACATTTGTTATAGCACGTTTGAGGCGGGGGGCAAAGTGATGAGTGGCAGGAAGATGGTAGTTTTCGATTTTTCGGCTTATACGTGGGTGGCATTTCCTGTATAATGATAGTGGGAGGTTTTGTATGTCTGAAAAGGCGCGATTTCTGGAACAATTGCGGCGTGTTGGGCGGTTGACGAAGGCCAAATGGGCTGCCTGGGTAACGCCCGATGATGGCGGCTGGGTGTGGCATATCGCCTGGGGAATGACAGCCCGTTGCAAGCGTGTGCTGCGGCACTGTTGTGAGCAGCAGCGTTGGAAAGCGTGGCTGAGTGGGGCGCTGGCAAGCGGGCGCTGGCGAAGCCGCAAGGCGCCAATTGACGAGGCTGAAATTGTGGGGAAACGTTTGTACGCTTTCCCCGTGCCTGAATTGCGCGGCGTGCTGCTGGTGGGGGGAGACCCGCTGGACGAGGTTGCACGACAGATGTGGCGCACTGTGGCGTTGGGAGCGCCTTCGGCGACGCAATCACAGACAACTGGCCACCCTCCTGCTTCGTTGTCGTTTTGCGCTGAATTCATCGAGCAGTTGGGCGCGGCAGCACAGCGTCCTGATGCGATGGCCGGGGTCGTTGTGGAGCGCATAGAGCAGGTTGTTCCTTGTGAGCGCGCTTATCTGGCGGTGCCGGAAGGTGATACCTGGTCGGTGCTGGCTGCGCGGGGAGAGAACGCTGAGGTTTTGCGGGGGCGGCGTTTGCGCGTAAGCGAAGCACCTGCCCTGAGGCGATTGTTGCAGAAAGAAAGCGTGGTGTTCTCCGGTGCCGCATGGCCGGGCGTTCCTGTGCCTTCGCCGTGGGCAGAGGCGGTAGTGCCGTTGATGTACCGCAAACGTTTGATTGGTGTGCTCGCTGTGGGGCGCAGGCAGCCTGAGTTTTCTGCTGACGAAATTGAGCGCTTGGAGCGCATCGCCCGACGGACGGGATGGTTGTTCGAAAATGCCTTTGCCTTCGAAGAGGTGCGGGAGCACCTGCGTCGCAAGGCTGTGGTGAACGATGTTTTCCTGTCGGTGCTTTCCAGTAAAACGGTTGAAGAGGCAGCAGCCAATGCGACCCGTTATTTACGGCGGGTGATGCAGGCCGACGCGGTGATTGTACTGCTGCCCGATGAACGTGGCGGCTCTCTCAGGGTGGTAGGTGCTTCGCCGCCCAGTTTCAATCGCACGATGCTTCTCAGGGAAAACAGCATTTGCGGGCAAGTATTCAAAACGGGGAAGCCCGCGCGCTACGGTGATGTAAGCAAGGCGCCGCATTATTTCCCGATAGAAGGACTGGATACCCGCTCGGAACTGTGTGTGCCGATGCGCTCGCGGCGCGGGGTTGTGGGTGTGGTGAACCTGGAAAGCCACTTGCCGAATGCGTTTGACGAGGAAGACGAGCGGTTGTTGGCCGGCGTTGCCGGGCAACTGGCCTTGCTGCTGGAAACCGTGCGGTTGCGTCACCAGATTGCCACTCAGGCGCGGCGCATGGAAGTGGTGCACCGGGTAGTGCAGGATATCGTGGGGCTGCTGGATGAGGAGAAAATTGTTTCCCTCACTGCCCAACGCCTGGCCGATTATTTTGGTTTCGAAGTGACGGTTGTGGCGTTGTATGAGGACGAGGGAACAGGCGCTGATTCGGAAGACGCTTCACACCATCGCCTTTTGTCTCACTGGGCAGCCGGCTCAGGCGTGAAAGATTGCGCCGCCGCGCTCGATTTTCCCTGCCCGCCTCCGGCAGACTCTGGGGTGGCAGGCTACGTCCTCCGCACGGGAAAGAGCGCGCTCATCAACGACACTTCGAAAGACGAGCGCTACATTCCGTTTCCCGGCTTCGATGCGCATTCCGAACTGTGCGTACCTGTTTTTTCTCACGAAAAACCCGATTTGGCGGTGGGCATCATCAACATCGAGAGCAGCAAAGCCAATGCCTTTACCGAAGAAGACCGCCTGGCGTTGGAGTCGGTAGCGGGGATGCTCTCGGCAGTTTTAGGCAATGCTCGCCGTTACCGGCGTTTGAACGTGACGGCGCAGCACCTGAATGCGGCAAGAGAGACTTCTCTGGATATCATTGCCGACCTCGAAATGAAAACTTTGCTGCAACGGGTGGTGCGGCGCGTGCGCTTGCTGCTGGATGTGCGGGGTGCCGAAATAGGTTTGCTGGAAGGCGACCGGGTGCGTGTGGTTGCCACGGAAAATCCGTGGCAAGACTACACCGGCTACACTTTCCCTCTTGGCAAGGGCGTTTCGGGGCGGGTGGCCGCCACAGGCGAGATCGAGGTGGTGAGCGATTATGCTGTGTGGGAGGGACGCAACCCCGAGAATCCGTTGCCGTCTTTCCGCGTCGTGGCTGGTGTTCCGTTGATTTTTCACGACGAGACGGTAGGGGTGTTGACGATTTATGATGACCGTGAAGGGCGGCAATTCAGCGAAGATGAAATGGCATTGCTCAAACTGCTGGCGCCGCAGATTGCGATTGCCATCCGCAATGCTTTGTTGTATCAGGAACTGGGCGAACGTATCAAGGCCCAGGCTGCGGCGGAAAGGAAACTGGTTCAATCTGAACGGCTGGCGGCAGTGGGCGAAATGGCCGCTGCTGTGGCGCACGAACTCAACAGTCCGTTGACGACAGTGATGGGCTTTGTCGAACTGGCATTGGAAGAATTGGCGCCTCAGAGTGAGATATACAAGGATTTGCACCTGGTGTTGCAGGAAGCCCAGCGGGCACGCGACATCGTGCGCCGTCTGCTGGATTTTGCCCGCCGTAGTGAGCCCCTGCGAATTGCAACCGATATCAACGAACTGGTGAAAGATACGGTAGATCTTGTTCAGCATATGGTGGCTTCCAAGGGAATCGTGCTGGATGTGGAACTCGACGAAGCCTTGCCACTGGTGCAGGTTGACCGCACTGAAATAAAACAGGTTTTCCTCAACCTTGTGCATAATGCGTTGAATTTTATGGAATCAGGAGGGCACTTGCGTATTGCCACGCGCAGGGAGGATGATGAATTTGGCCAGTGGGTGGTGACCGATGTCTCTGATACTGGTGTGGGGATGACGCCAGAACAGCAGATGCGCATTTTTGAACCTTTCTTTACGACGCGACAAGGCGGTGCAGGGATGGGGCTGGCTGTAAGTTATAGTATTGTCAGAAACCACGGCGGCGACATTCGAGTTAGCAGCCAGGTGGGGAAGGGAAGCACTTTTTCAGTGTATCTGCCGATGTTTCTTTACGAGGAACACTGAAATTCGAGGTGACAAATACGATGGTATCGCAGAAATCCCCGCGAGTGGTTGTGGTTGATGATGAAGAAGGCGTTTTGAGGCTGTGCCGACGTGTGCTGGAACGCGCCGGTTTTGAAGTGCAAACCTTTCACCGCCCTTATCTTGCTCTCGACTACTTTCAGGAACACGAGGTTGATGTGCTGGTCGTTGATACCCGCATGCCGGAAATGAACGGTTTTGTACTGATGAAGCAGGCGCGCTTGCATCAGCCTAACCTGGCGGTGGTGATGATGACCGGCTTTGCTTCGCTGGATATGGCGCTCGAGGCGTTGAATGCCGGCGCGGATGGTTTGCTGCTGAAGCCCTTTGAGAAGACCGAAGACTTGGTGGAGAAAGTGTGGCAAGGGTTGAGTAACCGCCGCAGCCAGGAAGAAAACGCCCGCATTGCCGCATTGCGCCCGCTGTTTGAGGTGACGGAAGCGCTGTTGAGTGAAACTTACCTTGCGCCTTTGCAGCAGATGATTGTGGAAAAAGTGAGTGAATTTGTGCCGAGCATCGCGGTGGGGCTGTATCAATGGGATTTTGACGGAAATGAAGGCGCACTATTGGCGGCGATAGGCGAAGTTCCCGCCCCTGACGAGTTGTTCACTGAAGGGTGTAGCACTTTTGACCGCCCCTGGGTGGTGCATGTCAACAGCCCGGACCCGGAGATGGAAAATCGCCGGAAATTGCTCCGTCGCTATGGGTGGTACAGTCTGCTGGTTGCACCGGTGGAGCGGGGGCAGCGCCGTTACGCCATTCTGGTGGCACGGGAACAATTGCCTCTGTTTCACCCCGAAGTGGATACAGCCGCGTTGGGCATTTTGGCGCGAATTTCAGCAGCAGCGTTGGAAAATGCCCGCCTGTATGAAGCACTGCGGGAATCGCTGGAGAAATTGAAACGCTCGCAACAGGCCCTGGCGCTGGCTGAAAAGATGGCCGCCATCGGGCGGCTGACTGCTTCTTTGGCCCATGAGGTCAACAACCCCATTCAGGCGGTGCGCAACAGCCTTTACCTGGCAGCGCACCCTGATGTGGACGAGGAGCGGCGTCAGAAATATTTGCAGAGCGCCCGTCAGGAAATCAAGCGCCTTTCGGTGTTGGTGCACCAAATGCTGAATTTTTACCGCCCTGGCAACGTGGAGCGGCAATTTGTTCGCTTCAAACTGCTGATTAATCGGGTGGTCGACCTTTTGCAGCCGCAACTTACCGACCAGCAAATCGAAGTCGAGGTGGATATTCCCGACGATTTGCCCCCCGTGGTGGGCGTAGAAGACCAGTTGCAGCAGGTCGTGTTGAATCTGGTGCTCAATGCGATGGAAGCCATGCTGATGGGCGGCAGACTTTATTTGCTCGCCTGGGCTGAAGAGGACCATGTGATTTTGGCGGTAGAAGATACCGGCCCCGGCGTTCCTCAGCACTTGCGAGAGCGAATTTTCGAGCCGCTGATCAGTACCAAAGAAGAAGGCACCGGTTTGGGGCTGGCGGTGAGTTACAATATCCTTGTTGCCCACACGGGTGAATTGCGATTGGCTGCACCGCGGCGCGGCAGTGGAGCGGCTTTCCAGATGGTGTTGCCCGTCGCCGAAAATGGTGAGGTCGTCGTAAAACAAGAGCCTGAGGAGGGATGATGATGGTTGTGGGTAAAGTGTTGGTTGTGGACGATGAACTTGTTCCCCGCATGTCGCTGACCGATATTCTGCAGTTGGAAGGTTACGAAGTTGACGCTGTGCCCAATGGCGCGCTGGCATTGCAACGTTTGGAAGAGAGGGACTATGACGTTCTGTTGCTGGATTTAATTATGCCAGGTATCAGTGGGCTGGAAGTGCTGGCCGAGATAGACAAAACCTCGAAAGACGTCGAAATCATCCTTTTGACGGCGCACAGTTCGGTGGAATCGGCGATCGCGGCGCTGCGGCATGGTGCGGTAGATTATTTGATGAAACCAGCCAAGCCGGAGGAAATCGTTCAGGCAGTTGGAAAAGCCGTCCAGCGGCGGCAGCGGCGGCTGCGCCATCAGCAGGTGCTGCAGCAACTGGAACGCTCGGTGCAGCAACTGAAGGAAGAGGGGCTCGTTGACGCGACGAACACAACGGATGCGGAAGAATCCTTGTCCTCCCGGGAGCGCGTATATTTGCCAGGTGGCGTGTTGTTTGATGTGGAACGGCGGCGACTGTATTATGAAGACCAGAACGTAGTGCTTTCTCCTGCGGAGGCGCGTCTGTTGCAGACCCTGGTGCAGCATAAAGGGGAAGTGTTGAGCCACCGGGATTTGGTGCGTTGGGTGCAAGGCTATGAAGTAGCCGAATGGGAAGCGCCGGGCATGCTGCGCCCCTTGATGAGCCGCCTGCGCGCTAAACTGGACCCATTGCCGGGAGGGCGCGAGTGGATAGCCAATGTGCGCGGTGTAGGATACGTCTTTGAGGAGGAAGAGGGCGAAACGTAAATCCGGCGTCGCCGCTCACCGCAGGAGAACAGGGGAAAGATGAGGCCTGCGCTCATAAGAAAAGGCGGATCTTCGAAATTGCACAGGTGCAAAGCGGGCTTAGTGGCCGGGAAGCCCTCGCGGCCTTAGCCAACTGAGCCATCCTCCCTGGGTGGGCAAGGGGCGGGAAGGTGGTGGGGCTTTGTCTATGCCTGAAAGCAGCAGGATGATAGCCAGCAACAATGCGCCGCCCCACTGCAAAAGGGAAAGGCTTTCGTGTAGCCATACATTGGAAAGCCCCAGGGTGACCAGCAATTCGCTTAGGCCGAGCAAAGCGGTTTGCATACCGCCAATGTGCTTGACCCCCAAAAAGAGCGTGATGCGGGAAAAGAACGTGACCAGCGTCAGCCCCAGCACAGGCCAGGCTGTGTTCATGGTGGTAGGCAGCCGGACGGGGCCGATGAGCAGGAACGCGGGCACCACCACCGCGCTCATTGCCGTCAGGGTGTAAAGGGTGACAGTGGGGGCAGGAACATCGAAAAGCACGCGCTGGTTGACGGGCAGGTGCAGGGCATAGAGGGCCGCTGAAAGCAGCATCATGCCCATACCGAGTGGGTCGAGATGGTGCGTGCCCCCCATGGTGAGCAGTGCTACCGCGGGAATTGCTAACACCAGCCGCAGCAAAGTGAGTTTGCTGGGTGGCTGTTTGTCCATCCACAACCAGAGTGCGACGAAGAGGGGATAAAACGAATAGAGCAGTTGCCCAATGCCGGCGTCAATTCTGCCGAGGGCGCTGTAATAGAACAGCGAACCGATGCCGTTGATGGCCCCTGCCAGCAGACAACCGACCAGACCGAGGGGGTAAATGTGAAGGAAGGGGCGTTTGAAAGCGGCAATCAGCACGAACAGCAGCAAGGCTGCTAATATGGTGCGCAATGCTACCACTGCCAGCGGAGGCAGGCCGTTGAGGATGGCTTGTTTCCCGAAAATGGGTGCCATGCCCAGAAAAAGAGCCGAGAGTACCGCTGAGCGGACGCCTTTCCAGTGCCGTTGCATAATGACCTTTGTCTGTGACATTCCCGGCTAAGAGCCTATCCGAAAATTCTTTGCAGATGTGTCACTGCGAGAGCAGTCTCCTGACCGATAAAAGGGGGATTGCTTCGCCCCGGAGCCTGCGCCGAGCGCAGCGAGGGGGGGGGCTTGCAATGATACCACCGCGATATTTTTCGGATAGAGCCTAAGCGAATGTGTTACCCCAACAGCGCCCGAATTTCATCCAGCAATTCGTCGGTGAGGAACTCGCCCTTGGGCATGAGTTTTTCGATTTGCCCGCTGAGACGCCGCCTTTCTTGAGGCGTAAGCGTTTTTGCCGTGACGGCAATGATGGGAATGTGCGCCGTTGTCGGGTCGGAACGCAGTGTTTCGATGACTTGAAAGCCATCGGTTTCCGGCATCATCAGGTCGAGCAAGATGAGGTCGGGTCGCTCTTTCCGCGCCAGTTCGATGGCCTCGGCACCGTTGGCGGCTTCCGAAATGGTGAACTCACCTAACGATTGCAGCACGCGGCGCAACAGAATGCGAGCGGGTTCGTGGTCGTCGACAATGGCAATATGGGGCACTTCGTGAGAGGCGAGGTTTTCCAGCGCGGTGCTCAGGCCATCGGTGGGGGCTTCTCTGTCTTTTTGAGTAAGGTGTTTTGGGAAATCAATGTTGCGCACCCAGCGGTTGCCGAGGATGTGCGACTCGATGGGCATGGTGTGCCCGGTGCCGTTGATGACGATGAGATCATCGGGCTTGAGCACGCCCGCGCGCGCCAGATTGATGACGCCCGCAATGGCAACGGCGGTGGCCGGTTCCACCGAAAGACCTTCCATTTTTGCCAGAATGTGCATCGCCCGGAAGGCTTCTTCGTCGCTTACGCTGGTGATGGTGCCACCGTGGGCTTTCATGCTGTCGAAGAGCATGGAATACACCCGCCCGGGGTCGCCTGTGGCGAGGGTGGCGATGTGGGTGCGGGGCAATTGCACAGGCGTGGCCACCCGCTGCCCTTGCTGCCAGGCTCGCGCCATGGGCGCGCAACCTTCGCTCTGCACCAGCAACATTTTGGGCGGGCGAGCAACGAAGCCCATTTCTTGCAGTTCGCTGTAGGCTTTGTAAACCCCCAAAGGCCCCAGCGCGCCGCTGACCGATTGCACAAACCAGTCAGGCGTTCGCCACGGGAAGCCGGTGCCCGGCGCACCTATACGCTCGGTCAACTGCTCGCTGATTTCGTAGGCCAGGGTTTTCATGGATTCTACGGTGGGGAGGGAACGGGCGCCCTTGTCCAGATACAGCCCGCGTTGCCGAGCGAACTCGGCGGCAACGTGCTTGGTCTGGTCGTAGGTGCCGGTAACCTTGATGACCTGCGCACCGTAGATGGCAACTTCGCGCGTTTTTTCTGCGGGCACTGAACTGGCGAGGAAGGCCCACAATTTGATGCCGGCGCGGGCGGTATAGGCTGCGTAGGCAATGGCGACGTTGCCGGTAGAGGCCACTACCATCTCGGTGAGGCCGGCTTCTTTGAGCACGGCAATGGTTACGGCAGCCTGGCGGTCTTTGAAAGATGAAGTGGGGTTTTGCCGCTCGTCTTTGAAATAAATGTGCGGCATTTTGAGCATCATGCCCAGACGCTCGAGATGCAGCAACGGCGTGCCGCCTTCGCCCATGGAGATATCGGGGTGCGCCGACGCCACAGGGAGCAGTTCGTGATAGCGCCACAGGTTGAAAGCGCGCCTCGGCAAAACCGCCGGCAGGGTGGTGGCCAGTTCTTCGTAGTTGTAAAGTGCCGTCAGCCACTCGCTGTTGCACTGTTCGCATTGCGTGTGAAGCGGGTCGAAGGACTGTGTGTGGCCACAATCCAGGCATTGCACGGTGATCGGTTTTGTCATGGTGTGTCCGGAAACCAGCGCCTGGTTTTTCTGTTGTGTTGATGCAGTTATTCAGCCTGTGGGTTTTCGTCGTTTTTGGTTTCTGCAGGCTTTGTCATGCGCTGGAGTAGTTTTTGAAGTTGTTGCAGCAGGGCTTCGGTGCCCAGCGCGCCTTTGTGTAGCAGCCCCTGAGAGGCGGCCCGCAGGCGGGCGCGCTCGGCGGGCGAGAGGTCGGCTGCGGTGAAAATGATGACGGGTATGTCTTGCCATTCGGGGGTGCTGCGGATTTCTTCCAGCACGGTGAACCCGTCCAGTTCGGGGAGGAGCAGGTCGAGGATGATGGCGTCGGGGCGCTGTTCGCGGATGCGTTGGAGGGCTTCTTCGCCGTTGACTGCCGTGCGGGTGGCGAATGCACCAATTTCGTCCAGCAGCCGGGCAATGAGGTAGCGGTCGGAGTCGTCGTCTTCTACGATGAGGATGTCTTCGACTTCTCCATCGGGGTCGACGTGTTGCAGCGCCCGCAGCAGGTCTTCTTCACGAATGGGTTTGGTGATGTACTCGGCGGCGCCCAGGCTGAAGCCCTTTTCTTTTTCTTCGAGGATGCTGGAGATGATAATGGGAATTTCGCGAGTTTCCGGATGCTGTTTCAGATCTTGCAGCACCTGCCAGCCATCGCGTCCGGGCATCATGATATCCAGGAGGATGGCGACGGGTTTGATCTCGCGGGCTCGCGCGACGGCCCTGTTGGGGTTGGTGAGCGGCACGACGCGGTATCCCATGGGGGTCAGGTAGCGCTGATAGAGGTGAATCACATCGGTGTCGTCGTCCACTGCGAGGATGATGCGTTCGTTTTCGTCAGCCGCGTGTTGTGATGGCTGGATGATGGGGAGCGTGAAGTAGAAAGTGGAGCCTTTGCCCAATTCGGATTCTACCCAGATGCGCCCGCCGTGCATTTCGATCAGGTTGCGGGAGATGGAAAGCCCCAGCCCCGTGCCGCCGGTCTTGCGGGTGGGGGAGGCGTCGACCTGCGAGAAGGGTTTGAAGAGTTTTTCCTGGTCTTCGGGGGCAATGCCGGGGCCGGTATCTTCCACACCAATGAGGATTTCCGGCAGGCCGTGGGGGCCTTTTTCCCTGCGGGCGAAGATTTTGATGTGCCCTTCTCCGGTGAATTTGGCGGCGTTGGAAACCAGGTTGAGCAACACCTGCCGCACACGAATGGGGTCGGCGTGGATGATGGGCAGATCGGGATCGACTTCCGTGATGAGTTCGACGGCTTTGCCTTTGACCAGCCCGCTGGCGGTGGAAAGCACGCTGTTGATGAGGTCGGTGAGGTGCACTTCCTCGAAGGCGAGTTCCATCTTGCCTGCCTCGATTTTGGAGAGGTCGAGGATGTCGTTAATCAGGCCGAGGAGGTGCTGACCAGCGTTGTAAATGGCGGTGAGGTCTTGCTGTTGCAGGTCGGTGATGGGGCCGTCGATGCCTTTGAGGATGACCCGTGAGAAACCGATGATGGAATTGAGCGGCGTGCGGAGTTC
>JALVOR010000213.1 GCA_027026295.1 Anaerolineales bacterium
CTCCACCGCCGATGAAATCCTTGACCTGAGCGGGCACATCGTGTTGCCCGGCCTCATCAACACCCACCACCACTTCTACCAAACCCTCACCCGCGTTATCCCTGCGGCGCAGGATGCCAACCTCTTCCAGTGGCTGACCACCCTTTACCCCATTTGGGCGCGCATCACCCCGCCGGAATTCCGCATTGCCACCAAGACAGCGCTTTCCGAACTGGCGCTTTCCGGCTGCACCACCGCCTTCGACCACTGGTATCTCTACCCCAACGGCGCGCGGCTGGATGACGAAATCGAAGCCGCACAGGAAGTCGGCCTGCGGCTGCACGCCTCGCGCGGCTCCATGAGCCTGGGCGAAAGCAAGGGCGGCCTGCCGCCCGACAGCGTGGTGGAAGACGAGGATTTCATCCTCAAAGACTCCCAGCGGCTGATTGAGCAATACCACGACCCCAACCCCGGCTCGTTCCTGCAAATCGTGCTCGCACCGTGTTCGCCCTTCAGCGTCACCGCCGACCTGATGCGGGAAAGCGCCAAACTGGCGCGCGAATACGGCGTGCGCCTGCACACCCACCTTGCCGAAACCGAGGACGAGGAAATCTTCTGCGTGGAAAAATTCGGCAAGAAGCCGGTGGCCTACATGGAAGAACTGGGCTGGATTGGCCCCGATGTGTGGTTCGCCCACAGCATCCACGTCAACGATGAGGAAATCGCCCTCTACGCGGAACACAGCGTGGGCGTGGCGCACTGCCCGGCTTCCAACATGCGCTTGGGCTCCGGCATTGCGCCGATTTACGAAATGTTGATGGCGGGCGTGCCGGTGGGCCTGGGCGTGGATGGCTCGGCGAGCAACGACGGCTCGCACCTGCTGGAAGAAACCCGTCTGGCGATGCTGTTGGCGCGGGTGCGCTCCGGCGTGCTGGGCTTTTCGCGCAGCGGCTCGGGCGCGCCGCCGCTGTTGACCGCGCGGCAGGCGTTGGAAATGGCAACCCGCGGCGGTGCGCGGGTGCTGGGCCGGGACGACATCGGCCAACTCGCGCCGGGCAAAGCCGCCGATTTCTTCGCCGTCAATCTCAACCGCTTGGACTACGCCGGCGCGCTGCACGACCCGGTAGCCGCGTTGGTCTTCTGCGCGCCCGTGCGCGCCGATTACACCGTGGTGGGCGGTAAGTTCGTGGTGAAAGAGGGTCAACTCACCACCGTGGACTTGCCCGCGCTGATTGAAGCCCATAACCAGGCCGCCCGCCGAATCGCTGGGTAAAAGAGTCAAAAACACAGATTGCACAGATTAGCACAGAAAACACAGAAAGAAAAATTTGATCTTTCTGTGTCCTCTGTGTTCTTCTCCCCTCTGGGATGTTGCCCCATGAGCACCCAATCGTGGATCTACACCGCCCTCAGCAAATCCGATGCCTTCCGCAAATGGCTGCACCGCGCCCTGTGCGCCTGGGAGCGCCCGGTGTACAACGGCTACAAAGACCCCGAAATCATGGCGCTCATCAAGAAGGTGTGCCGGGAAAGCGACATGCGCATCACCACCGCGGAGGCTTTTGCCCTCTACGCGGTGGCGCGTGCCCAGCGCACGGTGGAAGGCGCTTACGCGGAAGTGGGCGTTTACCGCGGGGGCAGCACCAAACTGATTGCCGAGGCCAAGGGCGACAAACCCCTGCATATTTTCGACACCTTCGCCGGGCTGCCCGATGCTTCCGCCCACGACGAAGGCTTTTTCCGCAAGGGCATGTTCGCCGCCTCGCTGGAAGCCGTGCAGCACTACTTAGCCGACTACCCCAACCTGCACTTCCACCCCGGCTGGTTCCCCGAAACCGCCGCGCCGGTGGCCGACGAGACTTTTGCCTTTGTCTTTTTGGATGTCGACCTCTACCAAAGCACCAAAGACGGCATCGCCTTCTTTTACCCCCGCCTCAGCCCCGGCGGGGTGTTGATGACCCACGATTACCAGTTCCCCGGGGTGCGCCGCGCCTTCGAGGAAGCCGGCCTCGTGCCCCAGGTCATCGAACTCGCCAACGCGATGGCCATGGTGGTCAAACGCTGAACACCGCCGCGGCAGGTTGCTGCCGCGGTTTTTTGTTGTGGTTCGTTGATGCGTTACTTCGTTGATTTGTCCAGGCGACACGATAGCAGCAAGCACATGCCACGAGTTGACGAAGTAACACTTCACGAATCTCGTACCCTCTATGGTTTTCATCAAATCGGTGAAAATCTGTGTCAATCTGTGGATGTTATCACATGGAGGTTTTCATGGACGCCAAAGCCTGGTATCGAACCCGTCAAAAACTCATTGCCGTCGCCATGGGGCGCGAACCCGCGGATCTGGTCATCCGCAACGGCAAGTGGGTGAGCGTGCAGAGCGGCGAAATCATCCCCCACACCGACGTCGCGGTCGCGGATGGCCGCATTGCCTTCGTGGGTGCGGACGCTTCCCACACCATCGGCGAGCACACCACCGTGGTGGACGCAAAAGGCATGTATTTGGTGCCCGGCCTGCTGGACGGCCACATGCACGTGGAATCGGGCATGGTCACGGTGACGGAATTCGTGCGCGCCGTCGCCCCCCACGGCACCACGGGCATGTTCGTCGACCCCCACGAAATCGCCAACGTCTTCGGCCTGAAGGGCGTGCGCCTGATGGTGGACGAAGCCCGGCAGCAGCCCATCCATGTTTGGGTGCAGGTGCCCTCGTGCGTGCCCTCGGCCCCCGGGCTGGAAACCCCCGGCGGCTCGATTACGCCCGAAGATGTTGCCGAGGCCATGCAGTGGGAAGGCATCATCGGCTTAGGCGAGATGATGAACTTCCCCGGCGTGTTCAACGGCGACGAAAAAATGCTGCGCGAAATGGCCGCAACCGCGGCCGCAGGCAAGACCATCGGCGGGCACTACGCCAGCCCCGACCTGGGCCTGCCCTTCCACGGCTACGTGGCCGGCGGCCCCGAAGACGACCACGAAGGCACCCGTTTGGAAGACGCGGTGGCCCGCGTCCGCCAGGGCATGAAGGCCATGCTGCGCTACGGCTCCGGCTGGCTGGATGTCGCCCCGCAGGTCAAGGCCATCACCGAAATGGGGCTGGATTCCCGCCGCTTTTTGCTCTGCACCGACGATAGCCACGCCGAAACCCTGGTCAACGAAGGCAACATGGATAGGGTGCTGCGCCACGCCGTTAGCCAGGGGCTGCCGCCCATCACCGCCATCCAGATGATGACCATCAACACCGCCGAGCACTTCGGTCTCAGCCGCGAAATCGGCATGATTGCCCCGGGCCGCTGGGCCGACATCCTGCTGGTGCCTGACATCGCCGACTTCCACGCCCACAAAGTGTTTGCCAAAGGCCACCTGATTGCCGAAGACGGCCGCCTGCTGATTGATCTGCCTGCCTACCCCTACCCCGAATGGGCGCGCCACTCGGTGCACCTGAAACGCCCCCTCACCGCGGCGGATTTCCGCCTGCCCGCGCCCAAAGCCAGCGGCACGGCGAAGGCGCACGTCATCGGCATCATCGAGGGGCAGGCGCCCACAAAGCATTTGGTGATGGAAGTGCCCGTCACCGACGGCGAGGTGAAGCCCAACGCCGACCTGGACCTTGCCAAAGCCGCGGTAGTGGAACGCCACCACGCCACCGGCACGGTGCAGGTGGGCCTGGTGCACGGCTTTGGCTTCCATGGCAAGTGCGCGGTGGCTTCCACCGTGGCGCACGACTGCCACCACATGCTGGTGGTCGGCACCGATGAGGAAAGCATGGCCGTGGCGGCCAACAAACTCGCCGAGGTGGGCGGCGGGCAGGTGGTGGTGAAAGACGGCCAGGTCATCGGCCTGGTGGAACTGCCCATCGCGGGGCTGATGTCCACCGAGCGCGCCGAAGTAGTCGCGAAGAAAGCCGCCACCGTGCTGGAAGGCTTCCGCACCTGCGGCTGCCGCATCAAGAACCCCAACATGCAACTCGCGCTGATGGCGCTGGTCGTCATCCCCGAACTGCGCCTTTCGGATAAGGGATTGGTAGATGTGACCCAATTTGCGTTCGTGCCGGTGGTGGAATAGCAGGGAAAACAAAACGGAGCATCAGGGCTGCCGCGTGCAGCGCCTGGTGCTCCTCTGAGCAATGTTTTTGAGGGGGGCAAATTGGCTACAAAGTCACTCCGTCACTCCGCAGGCGTCGCCGTAGGCGCCAGAGGCGTGGGGAGCACGCTGAGGTAATTCGCCACTGCCCAGCCGATGTGATGGGTGTCGTTGGGGGAAACCAGCCGCCACCATGCGTAGCCATCGGCGCTGTGCGGCCCCTCGACAACCTGGAATACTTCCCCTTCTTTTGCCAGGGTGACAATGGGCGCAGAAAGGCTTGGCTCGGTGCGCAGGCGCAAGCCATCGCCGCCGGTGCCGCGCACCTGCACCGTTGCGCCCGCAACGATGCTGCCCGTGGCAGGCGGCGGTGGGGCAACGGGGGTGGGCGTGCCGCTTTCCGGCGTGGGGGCACGCGCCGCCGTGGCGGCGTGCCGTGGGGGCGCGGCAATCCCGCACCAGCTGTTCTGCCAGGTCGCCCTGGTCGAAGGGCTCGTTGTGCGGCGGGATGCAATCC
>JALVOR010000214.1 GCA_027026295.1 Anaerolineales bacterium
TCCGTTGGCGGGGTGGGCAAAAGCCCTTTCGCTGGCGCGATTTCCCGGCGCTGTCTGCCGACTTCCGGCGGGTGGTGCAGGAAGTCAACCCCGACCTCATCCACGCCGGGCCCATTCAGACCGTGGCCGCCTTCCCCGCGCTGCTGGGCTTTCATCCCCTGGTGAGCATGTCGTGGGGTTCCGACCTGCTGCGCGACGCCGACCGCAGCGCGGCTTATCGCCGCCTGACCCGTTTCGTGCTCCGCCGCAGCGATGCCTTGGTGGCCGATTGCGAAACCGTCGCCCGCCGCGCCGCCGATTTCGGCTTCCCCCGCGAGCGCGTCACGGTCTTCCCGTGGGGGGTGGATTTGCAGCACTTTTCGCCCGCCCCCGACGACGGCCTGCGCGCCCGCCTGGGCTGGGAAGATGCCTTCGTGGTGCTCCACAACCGCTCGTGGGAGCCGATTTACGGCGTGGATGTGATGGCGCGGGCTTTCGTACGCGCCGCCCGGCAGGAACCCCGCCTGCGGCTGATGCTCCTCGGCGGCGGTTCATTGGCGCCGCTGCTGCACCGCACCTTTCAGGAAGCCCGCCTGCTCGACCGCGTGCACTTCTTCGGGCAGGTCTCCCAGCGCGACCTGCCGCGCTATTACCGCGCCGCCGACCTCTACCTCAGCGCCTCGCACAGCGACGGCTCGTCGGTTTCCCTCATGGAAGCCTTAGCCAGCGGCCTGCCGGTGCTGGTTTCCGACATCCCCTCCAACCGCGAATGGGTTGCCGAAGGGCAGGAAGGCTGGCTGTTCCCCGATGGCAGCGTCAACGCCCTCACTGCCGCCCTGCTGGAAGCCGCCCGCACCCCGCCCGCCGCGTTGCAAGCCTTCGGAAGGGCTGCCCGCGCCCGCGCCGAAGCCCAGGCCAACTGGCCGCGCAACTTCCAGCGCCTGCTCGACCTTTACCGGCATCTCGTTCCGGCAGCCCAGGCCGACCACGGCTGACACGGATGGTCACGGATACACACGGATTTTCTAACGCCAGGGCCTCCAGGATGACGCCAGGCCCACTTGACGAAGTAACGCTTCACGCATTGCCTTATTTCTGTGTCTTCTGTGGTTCCTTTTCGTCAAGGCTGCACGCTGCACCGGATTACCAAAACCCCGCTTGAGAGCGCCTTATGACCACCCTTGCCATCATCCAGGCCCGCATGGCGTCTTCCCGCCTGCCGGGGAAAGTGCTCAAACCCATTGCCGACCGCCCCATGTTGGGCTGGGTGGTTGCCCGCGCCCACCGCGCCCGCCTGCTCGATGGCGTAGTGGTCGCCACCACCACCGACGCCAGCGACGACGCCGTGGCCGCATGGTGCGCCCGCGAAGGCATTCCCTGCTACCGCGGGCATCCCCTCGACGTCCTCGACCGCTACTACCAGGCCGCGATGGCCTACGACGCCGACGTGGTGGTGCGGCTGACCGCCGACTGCCCTTTCCTCGACGCCGATTTGCTGGACGACCTGCTCGCCCGCTTCGCCGAGGCGGGCGCCGATTTCGCCGCCAACCGTCTGCCCGAGCCGTGGGGGCGTTCCTTCCCCATCGGGCTGGACGCCGAAGTATTCACCCTGCCCGCCCTGCAACGCGCGTGGGAAGAAGCCACCGCGCCCCACCAGCGGGAGCATGTTACCCCCTATTTCTACGACGACGTCCCGGTGGAAGCCCTGCACTTCCGCGCCCACGCCCCCCGCTGGCGGGAAACCATCACCCCGCGCGGCTTCCGCATTGCCCTGCTGCACGCCGCCGAAGATTGGGGCAGCCTGCGCTGGACGGTGGACACCCCTGAAGATTTGGCCCTCGCACAGGCCATCGCCGCGGCGCTGGGTGCCGAAACTTTCGGCTGGGAAGACATTCGCCGCTTGCTGGAAAACCGCCCCGAACTGGCGCAAATCAACGCCCACGTCCGCCACAAAACCCACCGCGACGTGGATGACCGCTTGAGGAAGCCGTAATGCCCCTTCTCCGCTTAACCAAACCCTTGCCCAAACCGCTGGTGGTGCTGCTCTTTGCCCTCGCCGCCGCAGTTGCCGCAGGCATTTACGCCTACGCGCTGAAGCCGTGGGGGCCGTGGGCGTATTCCGACAGCGCCGCCTATGTGGACGCCGCCCGCCACATTGCCGCCGGGCACGGCGTGCTTTCCACCCAAAGCGACGGCCGGCTGATTTTGCTGACCCACTACCCGCCCGGCTACCCTGCCCTGCTCGCGGTGGGGCTGCACCTCACCGCCGGCGATTGGCTGACCACCGCCACCGCCCTCGACCTGCTTTCCCTGTGGGTGATGCTGATGGTGGTCGCGTGGTGGCTGTACGAAGCCACCGCATGGCCGTGCGCCGGCCTGCTGGGTATGGTGTTGCTCGCTACCAGCCTCCCGATAGCGCGGGCATACACTTCTTTGATGTCCGAAGGCGTTTACCTTGCTATGATGGCCGGCTGGCTGTACGCCCTGTGGCGCCATTACCGCACGGGGAAGCGCGGTTGGCTGTGGTTTTCCGTAATGCTCGCGGGGGCGGGGGTGCTGGTGCGCTACGCCGGACTGCACGCTGCCGCGGTGTTTGCCCTCGCCCCGCTGCTGTTAGCGCCAGAAGGCACACCTTTCCGCAAGCGCCTGCGGGAAGCCGCCGCGGTCACCGCCGTTTTCCTGCTGCCTTTTGTTTTGTGGATGCTCTGCGCCCGTTTCTGTGGCAGCGGCTCGCCCGGCTACTTCACCTCCCCGGCCACATGGTGGCGCGCCGCCGGGGAATTCCTGCAGCAAACCACCCACACTTTCCTTGCTTTCGCGCCCCAGGGGCCAACCCGCTCCTCCTTCACCCAGGTGCTGCTCGCGGCATTTTGGATTGGCACCATCGCGCTGGTCTTCCCATTGCTGAAACTGAGCCGCCGCCGCTCGCCACTGGCAACCCTTGTGCTGCTCACCGCCCTCGAAGGGCTGGCATGGTTCCCTTTTTTGGGCTTCATGTACATTTTCATCGCCCCGCCGCCCGCGCTGGATTTCCGCATGTACACGCCGGCGTTCATGGCATGGGAAATTACCGCCCTGGCATTGGCCCTGGCATGGCTGCGGCGGCGCAACCTGAAACCCGCCCTGCGCGCTGCCGCCCTGCTGGGGGGCGCTTTGCTGCTCCTCATCGCTTTCAGGGCCGGAAAATCGCCCGCCTATCAAACATTGCTGAGTATGCACTATTACGGCGAAGGCTTCACTGCCCGCCCGTGGCAGGAAAGCGTGGATTCCGGCGTGCTGCACAAAGTGGCCGTCATGCCGCCAGATACGCCGCTGTATTCCAACAACTGGCCCGGCATCCTGCTGTGGTTTGACCGCCCGGCGTTTGCCCTGCGCGACCTGCCGCGGTATATGCTGTGGGATGAAGCCACCGCACGCGATCCGCGTTTGACGCAATGGCGGGAACACGGCGGCACCGTGGTGCTGTTGTGGCATCCCGGCACCGACCACAGCCGCCTGTGGTGGAAAGCCCTGCTCAAACACAACGGCGGCACGCCCTGCGGCACCGACGCCATCGGAGCACTCTACTGCCGCACCGTGGTGAAACCATGAAACCGTTAGTCACCATTTTTTCGGCCCCCAAGCCTTTCGACCGGGAGCACATTGCCCTCATCCAGCGCAACGCCATTCGCTCGTGGCTGGCGTTAGGGGAGCGCGTCGAGGTCGTGCTCATCGGCGACGAACCCGGCCTCGCCGAAATTGCCGCCGAATTGGGCGTGCGCCACCTGCCCGAAGTGGAACGCAGTCCACAGGGCACGCCCTTGGTGTCTTCCATTTTTGCCCGCGCGGCGGAAGCCTCCCACGCCCCCTATCTCTGCTACATCAACGGCGACATCCTGCTCATGGGCGACTTCCTGCAGGCGGTGGAAGCCGTGGCGGCGCACACCCGGCGCGATTTCCTGATGGTAGGCCGCCGCTGGGACGCCGACATCACCGAGCCTCTCGATTTCGGCAAAGGCTGGGAAAGCCGCCTGCGGGCTTTCGTCCGCGCCCGCGGCAGGCAGCATTCCGCCTTTGGCATTGATTACTTTGTTTTCCCCAAGGGGGCGTATGCCGAAATGCCGCCCTTTGTGGTGGGGCGCGCCGGGTGGGATAACTGGATGATTTACCACGCCCGCAAGCAGGGATGGAAAGTGATTGACGCCAGCGCCGACGTGCTGGCGGTGCACCAAAACCACGACTATGCCCACCTGCCGCCGGGGCAGCACCCTTACAAAACTGAAGAATCGCTGCACAATGTGAACCTGGCCGGCGGGCGCAGCCGCATGTTCAGCATTTGGGAAGCCAACTATCGCCTGGAACACGGGCGCGTGCACCGCGCTTGGCATCCTCTGCGGGCTGCATTACGGCGGCTGGAACTGGCGCTGCAGCGCAAGGGTTACCCAACTTCGCGTTGGGGTGTAAAATTACTTACCATCACCCGCACCCTGCTGCAACACTGGCAGTAGCGTGTACGGAGGTTTTGCCATGAAAAAATCCGTGATTTTGCTCGTCACCGCCCTTGTGGTGTTGGCCGCATGCAATACTGCCCCTGCAGCAACATCGCAGCCCCCAGCGC
>JALVOR010000215.1 GCA_027026295.1 Anaerolineales bacterium
GTGCAGGGAAGCCACCACAACGTCCAGCCAGGCGAGGGTTTCGTCGTCGTAATCGAGCCGCCCGTCGGCGAGGATTTCGACCTCGGCGCCCTGCAGCAGCAGGAGGCGGTCGCCCAGTTCGGCCTGCACGCGGCGGATTTCTTCCCGCTGGGCGTGCAGGCGTTCTGGCGTGAGGCCGCGGGCGACGCCCAGGCTTTGGGAATGGTCGGTGATGGCGAGCACCCGCAGGCCACGGGCGAGGGCGGCTTCGGCCATTTGGCGGATGGTGGTGCGCCCGTCGCTCCATGTGGAATGGTTGTGCAGGTCGGCGCGGATGTCGGCGGTGGTGATGAGGGCGGGCAGCGCCCCGCGGCGGGCGGCTTCCACCTCGTCGCGGCCCTCCCGCAGTTCAGGGGGAATCCACGGCAGGCCGAGGGCGGCGTAGCAGGCTTCTTCGGTTTCGGCCTGGTTGGGAATTTCGCCCAGGCGGCGCAGCGCGACGATGTGCTCGACGTTGCCCGTGCCCAACAGCCATGCGGAACCCCAGCGGTCGGGGCGGGTTGCCAGCAGGTGGAGGGCGAAAGCGCCCAGGCTGAGGCCGGCGGTTTCGGCGTAGTCGGGGTGCAGCGTCACTTCGCCTTGCAGCCCTAAGGCGGCGAGGGCGGTTTGCAGGGCGTCGGTGGGGCTTTCAGCGGCCAACAGGATGTCCACATCGCCCACCAGGGCTTTGCCGCGGCGGGTGCTTCCGGTGAGCTCGGCGCGCACGATGCCGGGCAGGGTGCGCAGGCGTTCCAGCAGGCGCGCTGCCCACGGCAGGACGTCACCCAATAGGAAGCCGGCGGGCTGGGCACGCCGCGCCTGGATGGCTTCCAGAATGCGGGCTTCGGTTTTGGCGCCAAAGCCGGGTAGGGCGCGCAGGCGGCCATGTTGGGCAGCCTGCTCCAAGGCGTCGAGGTCGTCGATGCCGAGTTCCTGCCACAGCCGCCGTACTTTTTTCGTGCCCAGGCCGGGCAGGGAAAGAATTTCCAGCAGGCTGGGGGGCACTTCGGCTTCCAGCCGTTCCAGGAAGGCCAGGCTGCCCGTACGCAAGTATTCGTCGATTTTCTTCGCAATCGCGTCGCCCACGCCGGGGATGTCGGTGAGGCGTTCTTCTGCCCAAAGCACCTCGATGGGTGTTTCCAGATTGGCGATGGCCTCGGCGGCGCGCTGGTAGGCGCGCACTTTGTAGCCGGATTCGCCTTTGAGTTCCAGCAGGGTAGCGATGCGGCGGAAAAGTCGTGCCACGCTTTCGTTCATGGCGGTATTGTACCCGATTTTGACACAAACAGCCTGACAGGTCGGAGGTGTCTGGCGAAAACACAGAAGATACAGAGAAGGCACAGAAAACACCGAAGGGATGCCGAAATGTTGTTGTAGGGCGGGACACCGCCCCGCCCTACTTTACGCCCTAAAATCCGTGTCTATCCGTCATTATCCGCGTGCATCCGCGGGCTACTTTTCCAAGGTTGAACAGTATTTAGAGCCTATCCGAAAATTCTTTGCAGATGTGTCACTGCGAGGCGGGCTGAGCAATGACGAAGCCCGCCAAAGCAGTCTCCTGACCAATAAAAAGAGGGATTGCTTTGCCCCTTCGGGGCTCGCAATGACACCACCGCGATATTTTTTGATAGCGTCTTAGTCTTCCGCAATCCGAATGACCGCGTTGCCCCTGATTTGCCCGTGTTTCACTTTGATCGTCGCTTCCTGGGTTTCCTCGAAGGGGAAAATTTCGATGCCGAGGCGGATGTCGTGTTTGTGGGCGATCTTCACGAACTGCTCGGCGTCATAACGGGTGACATGGGCAAGACTGGTGATGCTGCGTTCCTGCCAGATGAGGTTGAAGTCATCGATGACGATGGGCGTCATGGTGACCGGGCTGAGCACTAAGCGGCCATCGCTATCCAGTTGGCCGAGGGCATATGAAACCAGGTTGCCTACGGGCGGGAAGACGATGCCGCCGTTGAGTTTGACCGGCGGGGTTTCGTCGTAGCCGCCGACCCAATCGGCACCCAGGGCGCGGGCGGCAGCCTTGTTCTTTTCGCTGCGGGTGGTGACATAAACCGACATGCCGCGGGCCTTGGCAATCTGGAGCACGTAGGTGGCCGTGGGCCCAAAGCCGTAGAGGCCGAGTTTTGCGCCGTCTTCCAGGCCGGTGAGGCGCAGGGCGCGGTAACCTGCCGTGCCTGGGCACATCCACGGCGCCATTTCTTCAAAAGCCCGCCCCTCGGGCAGTGGGATAGCGAAATCGGCAGGCACCACGGTGTATTCGGCAAAGCCGCCGTCGGCATCCCATCCGGTGAATTGGGCGTGGCGGCAGAGGTTTTCCTTGCCGCGGCGGCAAAATTCACATTCCCCGCAGGCGGAATGCAGCCAGGTCACGCCTACCCGGTCGCCTAAGGCAAAGCGGGTAACGCCTTCGCCGAGTTCGTCCACCACGCCGACGATTTCGTGCCCTAAAATCAGGGGGCTTTTGTGCAGCGGCAGGTCGCCCTCGGCAATGTGGACGTCGGTGCGGCAGATGCCGCAGGCCATCACCTTGATACGGCTTTCGCCTGCCCCAGCACGCGGTTCGGGCACTTCGCCCATGCGCAGGGGACGTTCCTCAATCGGAGCTTGGTTTTCGAGCAGCCAGGCTTTCATGGCTTCCTCCGTTCAGATGACGAAAATTTTGCCGTAAGCGTTGGCGGTCAGGTTTTCGTAATCCTCTCGCCAGCGGCGCAGGGCGGCGGGCAGCGCGGCGAGGATGTCGCCTGCCACGAGGCCGTCTTCGCCCACGGTTTCGGCGGCAATGTCGCCAGCCAGCCCGTGCAGGAACACGCCCAAACGGGTGGCTTCGGGTAAAGGGAAGCCGTGGGCGGTGTGCAACGCGGCGATGGCGCCGGTGAGCACGTCGCCGCTGCCTGCCGTTGCCATGCCGGGGTTACCGCTCAGGTTGAAGAAAATGCGCCCGTCGGGGTAGCCGATGAGGGAGTGTGCGCCCTTGAGCACGATGGTCGCTTGCCATTGCTTCAGGGCCTTTTCCAGCGCGGCGACGCGGTCGGCCTGAATTTCGGCGGTGGAAAGGCCGGTGAGGCGCGCCATCTCGCCGGGGTGAGGTGTGAGGGCAGTGGGGGTGTTTCGTGTAGCCACAAGGTCGGACTGCCCGGCCAGGGCGGTCAGGCCGTCGCCGTCTATCAGCAAGGGCTTCTTTAGTTCGCGGGTCAGCAGACGGGCAAGTTCCTGGCTTTCGGGGTGCAGCGAAAGGCCGGGGCCGAGCACTACCATGTCGGCGTCGGCGGTGGCTTTCAGCAGGTCATCGTAGGCCGCCGTTGAGAGGGTGCCTTCTTCGGTGGCGGGCTGGGGCAGTACCACGATTTCGCTGCCTTTGCCAGCGATGAAGGGCGCTGCGGGTTCGGGGGTGGCGAGATAAGCCAGGCCGCCGCCTGCCTTGAGGAAGGCCATCGCCGCGAAATAGGGCGCACCGAGGTAACGGCTGCCGCCGGCGATGAAGAAGGCTTTGCCGAAAATGCCTTTGTGGCCGTTACGGGGGCGCGGCGGCAGCGGCGGGATATCGTTGACCGCCAGGTTGAGATTTTCCTGCTCGTAGAGTTCCGGCGGGAAGGAAATGTGGGTGACGAAGAGTTTGCCGCTGTACTGGAAGCCGGGGTAGGTCAGGTTGCCGATTTTCGGCAGGCCGTAGGTGATGGTGGCCGCTGCGTTGACGGCAATACCAAGCACCTGCCCGGTGTCGCCTGCCACGCCCGAGGGGATGTCGATGCTGAAAATCGGCTTGCCGCTGGCGTTGAGCAGGCGAATGGCTTCGGCATAGCGCCCGGCCACGGGGCGGCTGAGGCCGGTGCCGAAGATGGCGTCGATGGCGGCGTCGGCTTGGGCGAGGGCTTTCTGTAGCGGGGTGAGGTCGTCGTCCAGTTGGGTGAAGGGCAGGCCGATGCGCCTGACCATTTCGTAGTGGAAGCGCACGGTATCGTCGAACTTTTCGGGCTTGCCGAGGCAAAAAATCTGCACCTTGCCGCCGGTGGAATGCAGTTTGCGGGCGACCACCAGCCCATCGCCGCCATTGTGCCCGCTGCCGCACACCACCACGAAGCGTTTGCCTGCCACGCCGAATTCCTGTAAAATGGCGTAATAGGCGGCTTCTCCGGCGTTTTCCATCAGGATGGTGCCGGGAATGGCGTATTTTTCGATTGCGGTGTGGTCGAGTTGGTGCATTTCGGCTACGCGAGAGATTTTCATGGGTTTACCTCCTCGTTGCTTGCCGATGATCATTTGGTTTTGATGGGTAGCGACAACTTGGTGGCATGGTTGTGAGAAATCGACCACGGATGACACGGATAACGACGGATGGCCACGGATTGTAACTATACTAGACATTATCACGATTAAAAAGAGAAAGAGGGGTATCCTCTTCAAACTGTTAGCGGCAGATTTGAAAGGAAGCCCCTCCAATGACCAATTATGCCACACTTGCCGAAAAACCGAAGCAATTTCATG
>JALVOR010000216.1 GCA_027026295.1 Anaerolineales bacterium
GCAGGTAGAAGTGATTCCCAGCCGCACGGTGCCGCAGGGTTTGGCCGCCATGCTGGCTTATGACCCCGATGGTGACCTCGAAGAAACCGTCGCGGCCATGCTGGAATCCATGGAAGACATCGTCAGCGGCGAAGTCACCATTGCCACCCGCACGGTGGAACTGGACGGCGTTGCCGTAAACGAAGGCGAACACATTGCCTTGCTGGACGGCAAACTGGTGCTGGCAGCCGACGGGCTGGACGAAGCGGTATTGGGGCTGCTCAAACAGGCAGAAGCCGAGGAACGGGAACTGCTGACCATGTTCTACGGCGACGGCCTCTCGAAAAGTGAAGCCCACCGCCTTGCCGATGTCATTCGGGAAGCCTACCCCGAGATGGAGATCGAGGTTCAGTTTGGCGGGCAGCCGCATTACCCCCTCATTCTCTCTGTGGAGTAGTCCATGCGCGGCGTGGGCATCGTCACCGACCCTTCAGCGCAATTTCTCACGCCCCATTTTGTCGGTTACAAGCGGGTGCATACGCTGCCTGTCTCCATTGCGTGGGAAAGGCAGCGCTACGCGTCGGCGGGCAATACCTTGGCGGCAAAATTGCCGCCTTCCCTGTTGCACCGCACCCCGCCGCAACTGATTCTGCCCACCGAGAAAGAAATCCTGGAACGCCTGCGGGAGTTGGCAAGCCGCTATGACGGACTGTTGCTCCTGCCCATGGGCAGCAACCTCTCCCAATTGTTTGAACGGGTGGTCAAAGCGGCCTCGGCTGCCAATGGGGGCTACCCCATCTATACAGTGGACACCCAGACCACCGGCGCTGGCCTGGGCTGGCTGGTGCAGGTGGCTGCCGCCCACGCCGAAAAAGGCGAAAATATCTTCACCGTGCTGCGCAGCGTGCGGGCAATGGTGCATCACATTTACACGGTGCTGTGCGCCCGCTCATTGACGTACCTCGACCACAATGGTTTTCTGGAGCCTTCCCAGGCCATCATCGGTGAAATGCTGAAACTCTACCCCATCTTCGTGCTGGAAGAAGGCCGCCTTGCCCCGTTGCACAAGTCGCGTTCCTCGCGTCATCTGCTCGACCTGATGCAGGAATTCGCGGTGGAATTTTCGATGTTGCAAAGGGCTGCCGTCACTTACCACCCTGCCCACTTTCGGCGGGAAGCCCACAACCTGCGTGACCGCCTGCTGAACTTCGCCACGCCGTTCCCTGTGTATCTGATGCAACTCAACGACCTCAGCACGATGCTGTTTGGCCCCCGCACGATTGCGCTCTACCTGCAAACGACTTGAGCGCCTTTCTCCCGGCTGTTCATGACGAAGCCCCCTCTCGAGGCAACTGCCATGCAAAAACTTCTTTCTTTCTGGTCGCGCGCCGAAACTGCCGTGTATGTCGGCATTGGCTTCACTTTGCTGATTGCGGCTTTGGGAGCATTGCTGCAAATCTGGTGGACGTCGCTCGTCGGGTGGTTTGTCCATCCCGGCCAGATGAACTTTGACCCTCTGGGCATTCTCGACCAACTGCTGGTGGTTTCCATGTTGGGTGAAATTTTGCAGATGGTCAAAATTTCCCTCACCCAGCGGCGGATGTTCAGCGAGCCGTTTCTGGTCGTCGGGCTGATTTCCGTGGTGCGGCGAATTATCATCATTACCGCCGAGAGCAATCAGTTCATCACCCAGCATGAAAACCGCTTTACGCTTTTCATGGCGGAACTGGTCGTGTTGGGGCTGTTGCTGGTGGTGCTGGTGTTCGGCATCCACAAACTGCGTCAGCAACGGCTGGATGAAGCGCGCCGCCTGCGCGCCGAGCAGCGCGAATATCCTGACACCCCCCATTTGCAGGATGTCATTTCGGGGCAGGCATGAGCCGCGGCGTCTTTCGCTATTGCCCCCATTGCGCCGCGCGGCTGGAAGCCTTCCACGACGGTGAGCGGGAACGCCTGCGCTGCCCTGCGTGTGGGTGGGTGCATTACCGCAATCCCACCGCGGGCGTTGCCGTGGTGCTGCTGGAAAACAGCCGTTTGTTGCTTGGTTTGCGGCGCGATGGCGGATGGTGCCTTCCCTGTGGGCACGTGGAATGGGACGAGAGCATCGAAGAAGCCGCCGTGCGGGAATTCGCTGAGGAAACCGGGCTGGAAGTGCAACTGGAAGGCGTGCTCGCGGTGCATTCCAACTTTCACGACCCCGAACACCATACCGTGGGGGTGTGGTATTGGGGACGTCGTCGTGGGGGTGTTTTGCGCGCCGGGGGCGATTTGCTGGAGGCGCGCTTTTTCGCTTTGGAAGCACTGCCGCCGCTGAAGTTTCCCACCGACAGGCTGGTGGTGGCGCAACTGCGGGCTGGGGAACGTTAGTTGGCGTGCATGCCTAATGTCAGCGCTACAATGACGAACATCAGGACGTCAACCACGACTAACGCCAGCCCTAACATCCACGTCATCCACAGGGCAGCGGCCAGCGTCAGCGGTATGAGCACCACGAAGAAATTCATCGTCCAATACACCACTGGCGTAACGCGCCGCCTTGCCAAACCGCGCCGCCAGAGCCACCAGCCCGCAACCAGTGCCAGCAAACTGACGGCGATGGTAACCCACATCATGGTTTCACCGCGCACACCCTTGATGGGTAAAACATACACCCCGCACATACCCTGCTTTTCGGGGATGGGATAGCCGCCAAAGGTGTAAACGCTCACGAAAATGAAGTGACGCAGTTCGCGGTTTTCCGGCCCGATGGTACGCTTCCAGTGCCACACCTCGCCGGGTTTCAGCCGCTTGTGTTCGGTTTGGAGTTCCCACGCAAGGGGAACGCTCACCCATGAGCGCACGCCCATCGTCGAGGGATAGTCGTTGGTGTTGACGATGGTGGCGCGTACCTCGGCGGTTTCGTCCATTGCCATGAAGTGGGGGCAATTCAGGCTGGGCAAGTGATTGATGGTGAAATGAGGGAAGCCATAAAAGGCGTTTTCGGTGTTAGCCCATACCGACAGCCCGGCAACAACAATGCCCAACAGAGCGCCAAGAACGAACAACACAGCGCCGACGCGCCGCATAGTCGATGAACGCATACAATACTCTCCACATCCAGGCGAAAAATGCGCCGCGCTTCAAATGCACGGCTATTACAAGCATACCACGCCTTGAAGTGGGAGGCAAATATCGGAACAGATTGGACGGCTTGCGGAGGAGCGGGCGCCTCCTGTGGCATGGCCGCTTTGCGGTGCGTTTTGCGCGCACCCGGGGAACGGATGCAAGCAAAATGTGTAGAAATGGCCGCCCTGTTATGGGGTGAGGGCAAAGAAACAAAGAAACCACTATGCCTCTCTGTGCCTTGGCGTTATTCCTCCTTGGCGGGCTTGGCGTCATCTTGGCGCCCTTGGCGGCCTAAAATCAGCGCTTCTCCGTGATTATCCGCGTGCATCCGTGACCCATCTCCCCAAGGCTGGACAGTTACGCTTCGACAACATTTGCATGCACCCTGGCGGAACGCGCCCCCTTGACCCTGCCTTGCAAGCAGGCTACAATCTCCTGTAATGTTCCGGTGTCATGTTGTTGAGGTTTGAAACTTTCACGACGAGGATAACCCATGTTTGAGACCCTGACCGAACGCCTGAATCAGGTTTTTTCGCAATTACAGCGCCGCGGCAAACTTTCGGAACGCGACGTCAACGCCGCCATGCGGGAAGTCCGCCTGGCGCTGCTGGAAGCCGACGTCAACTACAAGGTTGTCAAGGATTTCGTCGCGCGGGTGCGCGAGCGCGCCGTGGGGCACGAGGTTTCGCGGGCGCTCAACCCCGCCCAGCAGGTGATCAAGATCGTCCATGAGGAACTGATTGCCACCTTGGGCGAGCCTGCTGCCCTGGATTTGAGCGGCCCCAAGCCCCGCAGCATCATGCTGGTGGGCTTGCAGGGTTCCGGCAAAACCACCACTGCCGCCAAACTGGCGCGCCTGCTGCGCAAGCAGGGCGAGCGGGTAATGCTGGTCGCTGCTGACCCCTACCGCCCTGCCGCCGTGCAGCAGTTGCAGACCTTGGGCGAGCAGTTGGGCATTCCGGTCTTCTACGAAGAGGGCGTCGCCCCGCCCGACCTCGCCGTGCATGCCCGGAAAAAAGCCGCCGCGGGCGGCTTCAGCGTGATGATTCTCGACACCGCCGGGCGTTCCCAACTGGATGATGCCCTCATGGACGAGGTGAGCGCGATTGCTCAACGGGTGACCCCCGCCGAAATTTTGCTGGTGGTGGATGCGATGATCGGTCAGGAAGCCATCAGCGTCGCCAAAGGCTTCAAGGAAGCCGTGCCCATCACGGGCTTGATTTTCACCAAAATGGACGGCGATGCCCGCGGCGGGGCGGCCATTTCCATCCGCAGCGTGACGGGCGTGCCCATCAAGTTCCTCGGTACGGGCGAGCAAATTGATGCCCTGGAAACTTTCGACCCCGACCGCCTCGCCAGCCGCATTTTGGGCATGGGCGATGTCATTGGCCTCATCC
>JALVOR010000217.1 GCA_027026295.1 Anaerolineales bacterium
CCGACCATGATGACCCCCGCCATCGTGCTGCGCGACGGCCGCCCGGTGTTTGCCGTGGGCAGCGGCGGGAGCACCCGCATCCGCTCCGCGGTGTTGCAGGTGCTTTCGCACATCATAGATTTTGGGGTCGCCCCGCAGCAGGCCGTAGAAGCCCCGCGCGTGCACTTTGAAGACGGCGTGGTGCAGGTAGAAGGAGGGATGCCCGGGGCCGTGATTGCGGGTTTGCGGCAACGCGGCTATCGGCTGAACGTCTGGCAAGCGCGGAGTATGTATTTTGGTGGCGCCAACGCGGTGGCCTGGCAGGCGGGCCGCGCCGAAGCCGCAGGCGACCCCCGCCGCGGCGGCGTCACCGCCACGCTGTAGAATTACAGCCCCTATGGTTGCCCGGCCTTGGCGGCAGTGCACCGTAGTTTTGGGGAAACACAGAAGGCGCAGAGGAGGCACGCCCTGGCCAGGTCACTTGCCACCGCCTCAATTGCGGCGGTGGTTTTCATTTCGTTACCCGCCCCCGCAGTTCTCCAAACCCAGCCGCCGCAAGGTGGAAGCCAGCGGGGCGCCGGTTTCGGGGTTCCAGCCGCGGGCTTCGTCGTAGGCGGCCAGCATTTCGTCGAAGGGAATACGATAACCCGCCGCGCCGCCGTCGGGCAGGGGTTCCAGCAGTGGTTTGGGAAGGCAGTCGTCGGCGCGGGTCAGCCCCAAGCGCATGTTGATGAGCCGCTTGAGGTTCCACGCCCGCTCCCCCACGGCGAGCAGGTCTTCCACGGTGTAATTTCTCCCCACCGCGGCGCTCACCAGCGCGGCCACATCGTCGGGCGGCACATTGACAAAGAAGCACATCACCAGCGCGTTTTGCATGGTGCGCCAGTCCTGGTGGCGGGCAACATTGGCGGCCTTCTCTGCCCCGGCGTGGCGGTCGTAAAAGGCCAGCCCAAGGCGCTCTTCCACCTGGCCGATGTCGGCGAGAAAGTAATCGGACTGGTTGTGGCACGCGCCGCGGGGCGAGGTGGCATACACTAACGCCATGCCCGACGCGCCGCGCGGGTCGTGGTAAGGTACTTCCAGCCCGTTGACCTGCACCGCTTCTTCTTCGGCATCAAAAGCCCGCCCTAATGCCCGGCTTCCCCGGGCAAGCAGCGCGCCGAAGCCCTCGCGCCGCACGGTGCGGTGGATGAGTTCTTCCACCACCGCGGCGTCGCCCCAGCGCAGCGCCAGCCCATCGGTGTCGGCGGCAGTAATGCGCCCCTGCTCGAAAAGATGGAAAGCCAGCCCAATGGTGTTGCTCAGACTGATGGTATCCATGCCATAGCGGTCGCACAGTTCGCCCAGGCGCGTAATGGCAGCGAGGTCGTCGATGAGCAAATTAGGCCCAAACCCCACCAAGGTTTCGTATTCCGGCCCCTTGCGGCGCACGCCGTCGCCCAGATCCACCACCCGCCCGCAGGCAATCACGCAGCCGTGGCAGGCGCTTACGCCCTTCAGGATGGTTTCCGCCATGGTCGCGCCGGAAACCTGCGCCGCGCCCTCGAAGGTGCCGCGACGGAAGTAACGTTTGGGCATTTCCCCCAGGTAGTCGAAGTATTCGGCCGCGCCGCCGGTGCCCAAAGCGCGCATGGTCTGGGTGAGGTTGTCTTCCCGCAGGGCGCGGTTGATGCGGGAACGCAGGCGGGCGTAGTCGGCAGGGCGCGCCAGCGGCAGTTTGGCGCTGCCGCTTACGGCAATGGCTTTGACACCCTTCGCCCCCATGACCGCTCCCAGGCCGGTGCGCCCGGCCACCCGCCCGTGGTCGGTGAGCAGCAGCGCAAAGGGAAGCCGCGCCTCGCCCGCGGGACCAATGGTGAGCACCCGCGCCCGCGGGGCCTGCAGCACCTTGCGGGCGGCTTCCTGCGCCCGGTAGGCATCCAGCCCCCAGAGCGGTGCCGCGTTGTGAAACGACACCTCGCCATCATGAATCCACAGCAGCAGCGGCTTGGAAGCCTGCCCGGTCAGCCACAGCCCGTCGTAGCCTGCGGCGCGCAGGGCAGGTCCCCAAAAGCCGCCGGCATTCGATTCCGCCCAGCGCCCGGTGGCAGGCGACTTGCCGCACACCACAAACCGCCCCGTGGAAGGCCCCGCCGTGCCCGTGAGCGGGCCGGTGAGGAAAAGGAGCGGCGCTGTGGGGCTGAGGGGATCGAGGTCAGGCGTCAGCGCCTCATAAAGCAGGCGGGCGGCGAGAGCAGAGCCGCCGAGGAAGGCTTCCTGCCACGCGGCGGGCACTTCCCGCGGTTCGGCGCGGCGGGTGGTGAGGTCAATGTGTAACAACGGCTGCATGAAAGACTCCTGTTGATTACCCTCGCACGCGGATTTTTTGAACGCCAAGGTTGCCAAGAAGGTAACGCAAAGGTCGCAAAGAAGGCAAAGAGCATTGTCATTCGGCGCGGTGTAACTTCGGACGCGACGAACTGACGAAGCAACACTTCACGAATTGCCTTCTCTCTGTGTTTTCTGGGATGTTTCTGTGCCTTCTGTGGTTTCCAATTGGCGGGATCTGCGGTTTCTCTTTGGCGCTGAACAGTTACCCTGCCGAAACCTCGCGGCAAACGCGCACGAAATCGAGCACCACGGGCACGTTACGCATCATGTAAGCCATGTTGCCCTTCACCTTGAGTTTGCGGGTGAGCATGGCCTGCATCGGGTCGAGGCCGCCTTCCAGCACGCGGCGGTAATTGGTCAGGTTCGCTGTGAGCACGAAAGCGGGCTGCTTCTCGGCGAGGCTTTCCAGCACCGCGCTGCCGCGGCACTTGCCGTGCCAGAGGTCGAGATAGAGCACCATCGGCTGGCTGAGTTCGCCGCTGCCATCAGGCTCGATGACGAAGGCCAGGTCGCCTTCCCAATTGCGGGCAACCTGGGCGTAGCGGGCGTCTTCGTTGAGGCGGGCTTCCAGGGCTTGCAGCCATTCGGCGCTGGGGAATTTTGGGGGCATGGTAACCTCCTTGTGAGGTGCGCCCTACGGGTTGGGCGTCAACGAGTAAAAGAAATACGGCACCAGGGGGTCGTTGAGGTTGTATTGGAAACCGCCGATGGTCTTCGGCACCACGAACACCGCCTGAGCATCGGCGAGGAACAGCGCCGGGGCTTCGTCCACCAGCAGGTTCATGGCTTGCAGGTAATCCTGCTGTGCCTGAGCGGGGTCGGTGGCGGTTTCGGCGATGGCCTGCTCGATGAGGGCGTCGAAAGTGGTATTTTCCCAATACGAAAGGTTGAGGAAGAGCCGCCTGCTGCTGTGGAAGAGCGTCCACAGGTTGTCAGCGCCCGCGTCGCTGTAGACCGGCCAGTAGCGCAGCAGGAAGATATCCTGCGTGTCGGCGGTTTCGGGGGCTTCCTTTGCCAGATTCCACTGCTGATGCCACGGCATCGGCTGCAGCGTCACTTGCACGCCGATTTGGGCATAGGCATCTTTGATAGCCGCCGCAATCGCGGCTTCGGTGGCGTCGTCGGCAATATAGGTGAGGGTCAGTGGGTCTTCCAGCCCGTTGGGGAAACCGGCGTCGGCCAGCAGCGCGCGGGCCTTGTCCAGATCGTAGGTGTATTGCCGCACTTCGGGCGACCACGGCCACATGCCCTGGGGCACCGGGCCGCGGCTTTGCGTGCCGAAGCCGTGCAGCGCCGTGGCGATGATGTCGCCGTAGGGCACAGCATAGGCAAGGGCCTGCCGCACTTTGGGATTCTCCAGCGGCGGGTGAAGGGTGTTGAAAAGAGCCACATAGTTGAAGGGCGAAAGTGCCGTCACCACCGTATAGGCGGGGTTTTCCTGGAACGCGGCGATGGCTTCCGCAGGCAGGGCGGTGGCGAGGTCGGCTTCGCCATTTGCCAGCATCTGCCGACGGGCGTCGGCGTTGGGCACAATGTTGACCTGCACCGTGGCAAAATGGCTGCCTTCCCAGCCGCCCCAATAGGCTTCATAGCGGCTGAAGATGATGGCCTTGCCGGGGGTATAGGCGCTCACGGTGTAAGGGCCGGTGCCGCCATCGCGCCCCTCGGCGGCGGCCTTGTCGAAGGCATTGGGGTCGGCGGCGGCAGCAGCGAGCATCTGCGGGCTGACAACCCACGCCCCGTAGGGGGCGGCCATGATGCGGTCGAGGGGCGCGGCGTATTTCAGGTGGAAGCGAACGGTGAGATCGTCCACCGCTTCGATGCGGTCGAGGGGCAGCCACAGGAAGGCCGCCGCACCCCGCTGGCGCACGGCTTCGATGGAAGCCTGCACCGCGGCGGCGTTCAGTGGTTCGCCGTCGTGGAATTGGACGCCTTGCCGCAGGTAAAACGTCCACGTCAGGCCATCGTCGCTGTGCTCCCAGCGTTCTGCCAGCAAAGGCGCAAAGGGCTGCGCTGCGCCGGGGGGATTGGCGCGCAGCAGGGTTTCATAGACGTTGGCGAGGTAGGCGGCTTCAGCGCCGAAAGATTTCACCGGATCCCACGTGGTCGCGGCGGCGGCGCTGG